>WFZV01000228.1 GCA_015489395.1 Bacteroidales bacterium | reverse complement strand
AAAATATACACTTTAAAAATAAAACGTTAGACTTCTAATAACATCACTAACGAGGGAAGAAAAAACAAAATTTCAAGCCTTTTATAGCTGTCCATAACTATTAACCATAAAATAAATTTGTTATACACAGCAAAATCTTTAGCTCCATTTAGCGAGGACAACATACAAAACAGCAATTCTAACCACGGTTACCATACTTAACCGATTAAATTATCTCATATACAGATAAAAAATAGTTGCAGTGTTCATGTATAGCGACATCTTTGTTAACATTAACCAGAATTATGAGGTAATAAACCGGATATTAAACCTACGTATTAATTGCATAATTCCACTTACTTCGAATCCTAAAAATTAAGCTCAACACCTATTTTATTCGAAAAACATTCACCTGCTAAATGTTACGACTGAAATTTACCAAGCAAAATTTTCTTTTCCTGTTTTTCATCTTAACTTCTTCCCCAGACAAACTCAAGACAGGTAAGAACTAAAAAAATTTCATTATTCTTCTCTAACAAAGACTCTAAAAATCAACATGTTGACAATATTGTTTACTTTTGTAAATTAATTTACATTTGTTAATCAACAACCCTACTCCTCACATTCATCATAATTACCTACCATATTATATTCAAAAATCTCAGAAAAGCCGATAGTAAAACCCCAAACATTAAACGATTTTTTACAGACCTACGCAATCTTCTACAGCTTTCTGCAGTAAAACTCGCAGAAAACAGTCTCTACTCTGTGAGTATAAATTTCAAACATTTAAAACAAAATCTTATCTTTGCTTGCCGAAACAAAAAATATTTTACCATGATAAATTTCGAACAAAATCTAAAAAACGACATAGCCCAGATTATTAACAAACAGTTTGATAATGCCAATTTAACCCCTGATGAAATCATAATTAACCAAACGAGAAAAGATATAAAAGGCGATTTCTCGGTTATACTTTTCCCTTTAGCAAAAAAACTAAAGACCTCGCCCCAACAAATCGGCCAAAAAATTATAGAAAATCTACAAAATAAACCTTACATCGAAAACTTAGACCTCATTAAAGGCTTTTTAAATATTACCATCGCCCCCCAGTATTGGATAAACTTCCTCAGTACCCTGGAACAATCGACTATCTCTGAATACGTCAAACAGCCTAATCCCCAAAAAATACTTATCGAATTCTCATCACCAAACACTAACAAACCGCAACATCTGGGACATATTCGCAACAACCTTTTGGGCGATTCTTTAAGTCGAATACTTAAACAAATTGGCCACCAGGTTATTAGACTTAACTTAATTAATGACCGCGGAATACATATTTGTAAAAGTATGCTGGCCTGGAAAAAATGGGGAAATGGCATAACACCTGATAAAGCCGGTAAAAAAGGCGATCATCTGGTCGGCGACTTTTACGTTATGTTCGAACAAAACTATAAAAAACAAGTACAAGAGCTTATCGCTCAAGGAATACCTAAAGAAGAAGCAGAAAAAAAAGCTCCTCTTATCCAGGAAGCACAGGAGATGCTTAGAAAATGGGAACAAGGTGACCCGGAAGTTCTCAAAATCTGGAAAATGATGAACCAGTGGGTAATAAAAGGTTTCGAACAGACCTATCGCGAATTAGGCATTGAATTCGACAAAATCTACTTTGAATCAGAAACTTATCAGTTAGGCAAAAAAATTATTTTAGAACAACTCAAAAAAGGTACAGTTAAACAAAACCCCGACGGTAGCATTTATATTGACTTGACAGACATCGGTTTAGACAAAAAAATCCTTCTCCGTTCCGACGGAACTTCTGTGTACATTACTCAAGATATTGGCAATGCTATCCTTAGATATAACGAATTCAATTTCGACTTGCATTATTACGTTGTGGCGGACGAACAAATTTATCATTTCAAAGTACTGCGTGAAACACTTAAACGATTTGGTTACGATTGGGCTGACAAATTAATACATTTTTCTTACGGCATGGTCGAATTACCTGAAGGTAAAATGAAATCGCGTGAAGGAAAAGTCGTTGATGCCGACGACCTTATCGAAGAAATGTACAAAACAGCTGAAGAAATTTCGCAAAAACAAGGAAAATTAGAAGGCTTAAAACCTGCAGAAAAGCAGCAAATTATCAAGCAAATTGGCCTGGCTGCCCTAAAATTTTACATTTTAAACGTTGATCCTAAACGAAAAGTCCTTTTTAAGCCCGAAGAATCCATAGATTTTCAAGGCAAAACAGGTCCGTTCGTTCAATACACTTATGCACGAATACAGTCAATTTTTCGTAAAGCAAGGGAAAACGGCATAGACATAGATTTTTCCAGCGTACAAGCTGAGCTTAACGACAAAGAAATTGACTTGATTAAAGCAATTTACTTCTATCCGCAGGTCATAATTAACGCAGCCCAAGAGATGAATCCGTCGATTATTGCTAATTTTGTTTACGAGCTTGCAAAAGATTTCAACAGTTTTTATCACGATTATCCGATACTAAAAGCCCAGCCAGATGTCCGAAACATGCGTTTGCTGCTATCTGACCAAACAGCAAAAGTCATTAAGCATGCGTTGAACCTGCTTGGGATCGAAGCGCCTGAGCGAATGTAATTTTATCTGGCTTTAAGCTCAATGCCGAACGTACAAAGTTTTTCTGCTTTTTTACCGGTCTTTCGTGTAACTACAGAAATGCGGGCAGCCGTGACGGCTGCCCGCATATTTTCGTGTGACTTTTGTTAAAAGCTTTTTTGTAAAAACTAAATTTTAAAGGCTTAAGTTCTACAAGCTTATTTTAAAGCTCAATGCAGCAAAACGCAGTTCGTAAAAAAGCAATAATTTGTTCTCTACAGAATTGTTGAATAAAGCAGCAACAGCAATTAGGTGATTTTTGGCTCTATTT
>WFZV01000227.1 GCA_015489395.1 Bacteroidales bacterium | reverse complement strand
TAAGAAATATGAGGCGATTATTACTAATTTTTATCTCTGTGCTTATTGGCATTACAATGTCTAAAGCACAGGTTGTCAAAGGAAAAGTTATAGATGCAGGTACCAAAGAGCCGATAGTTGGTGCATCGGTCTTTTTAAAAGGTACGACTTTTGGTACAATGACTGACCTTGATGGCTCATTTAAACTTAAAGTTCCAGCTCAGCCAGCTACACTGGTAGTTTCATTTGTTGGCTACATTAACTTTGAGAAGAAAATTTCACCTAAAAAGGGACAGACAATTGACCTTGGCGTTATTCCGCTAAAATCGAATGCTATTGGACTGAAAGAGGTTAAAGTCGTTGCAAACTTCGCAGTTGACCGTCGTACTCCTGTAACCGTTTCACGCGTTACCCCTACACTGATTGAGGAAAAATTAGGTAACCAGGAATTTCCGGAGATTTTGAAAACTACTCCAAGTGTCTATGCTACACGTCAGGGAGGTGGTTTTGGCGATTCTCGTATAAATCTGCGTGGTTTTGACTCACGGAATTTTGCTGTAATGATTAACGGTGTGCCTGTTAATGACATGGAAAATGGTAAAGTTTATTGGTCAAACTGGGCAGGATTGGCAGATGTAACACGTTCAATACAGGTTCAGCGTGGTCTTGGAGCTTCGAAATTAGCTATTTCGTCAGTGGGTGGTACGATTAACATAATTACCAAAAGTACAGACGTAAAGCAAGGTGGATCAGTCTTTTACAGCATTGGTAATAACAACTACCGTAAAGTTTCGTTCACTCTTTCTACTGGTTTGTTGAAAAACGGTTGGGCTGTCACAGCCAGCGGCTCGCATACTACCGGCGACGGCTGGGTTATGGGAACGAATTTTGACGCATGGACTTACTTTTTAAACATAGCTAAAAAATTTAACGACCACCACACTATAACTTACAACCTATTTGGCGCACCACAGTGGCATAACCAGCGACCACAAAAACGACCTATCTGGTTCTGGCTCGAAAATCCTTACGGCATACGTTATAATCCGGATTGGGGCTGGCGTCACGGAAAAATTTATGGAGGAGCTTATGCTTTTAACCAATATCATAAACCAATGATGTCAATTAACCATTATTGGACAATTAGTCACAATACCCAGTTGAATACAGCTATTTACGCATCATTTGGACGCGGTGGTGGGCGCAGAATCATGGGACCACAACAAAATCTTCTGCGTTATCAATATCCTTCTGGCTTGCCGTACGAAAGTACACTTATCACTCCAGAAGGACAGCTTGATTTTGACTCAGTTATTGATATAAATGCTAATTCTTTGACCGGCTCACAGGCAATCGTTGCTATGGCTAAAAACGAACACGACTGGTACGGAATTCTCTCGAACTTTAACACAAAACTGGGACCTTTCAACATCACGGCTGGTCTGGATGCACGCTATTATAAAGGCTATCACTACACAGAAATTGCTGATTTACTTGGCGGAAAATATTATCTGGACAACTCAGATGTCAATCGCAAACCAAATACTCCTCTTAAAGTCGGCGATAAAATTTACTATTACAACATCGGAAAAGTATATTGGGCTGGGTTGTTTTATCAAATGGAATACGTTTCGCCCAATGAGAAGTTTTCGGCATTTGTTTCGGGTACTGGCGTAGGTACTTACTATCGTCGAATTGATTACTTTAAATATGAACCAGGACATCAGGTCAGTGATTTGGTTCATTTTTACACTTTTAGTGTAAAAGGCGGAGCTAACTATAACTTTACCAAAAACTTTAACGCTTTCATCAATACAGGTTATTTCACTCGTCCACCACAGTTTAGATTCGTATTTTTGAATTATACTAACGAGGTAAATAAGGGTGCTGTACCAGAAAAAGTCTTTTCAACAGACCTTGGACTGGGATATGAAACGAAATACGTTCGCGCACATTTGTATGCTTATTACACGCTCTGGATGGACAAAACTTTAGTTCGTACAATGGGCCAGACAGTTGCTAATATTCCAGGCTTAGATGCTTTGCACAAAGGTCTGGAAGGAGTTGTAAAAGCTAAACCTACTCCAAAGCTTTCTACTTATGCAATGTTTTCTCTGGGAGACTGGCGTTGGGTTAATGACGTAAAAGCTGATATTTATGACGAGCAGCAAAATTACATCGGTACAGTTAAAGTTTACGCAAAAGGCATCCATGTCGGCGATGCAGCTCAGACAACAGCTGCTTTAGGCTTTGAATGGGAGGCTTTACCTAAGTTCAAGATTGGCGCAGACTGGACTTATTACGATCGTCTTTACGCATTCTTTAACGTTGAAAACCGTACAGACTCCACAGACCGTTCAGATGCATGGAAAATGCCATCGTACAATTTATTGGACATGAATTTGAAATATAGCTTTAAATTAGGTGGATTTAACGCTTCTTTATATGCAAAAGTCAACAACGTGCTAAATACCCTATACATGTCCGATGGCCTGGACGGAATAAAGCACGATCCTTATACTTCTGTCGTCTTCTTCGGTCTGGGACGTACCTGGAGTCTTGCTCTTAAAGTTAGATTTTAACCATAATGTTAAATAAAAAAATCTTTAGCCATGAAAAAATATCTTTTCCCAATAACAGTTTTACTAATCTTTGCTTTGTTTGCCTGCAACCGTCCTACATTGGAGCTTGTCCAACAGGTTGAGCAATCCCGGCAGCAGCCATATTCAGAAAATTTAGACTATACATTGACCGATGACGATTATAACACTATTGCTACAGTAGGGCTTAGTGCTGCTGAAAACGCACAGGATAGTGCGGCCTGCAAAAGCATAAAAGTTTATCATTCATTTGGTTACAACAGACCGGCTGCTAAATTTGTTCCACCGTTCCTGGGCTATAAATTCCCTGCACTGGATTCTGGTTCTTATGTACGGGTTACTTATAACTACGACAATACCTATATCTTTACCCAGGACGAACAGATTATTTTACCAAACTCTGCTTACTCAGATCTGGGCTTAAGTCATAATTATTTCGATGCAAACCATTCACCTGATGAATTAATCCCACAATGGCTCAATTCACAGGACGATTATTCAGATTTTTCTCGTCTGCTGGTACGTTACTTATATCAAGATACATCAGGACAATTTGAGGCAAGAATATCATATTTTGAGCGGGACCCTGCTACGGGCTGGTATCATCCTGACGTTTATATGCTTACAGACCAGGATTATGAGGACGTCGCACCTAATACAGATGTTGCACAGCATCATTACTTTAATGCTGATTATCCGCCAAATACCTATGTCGCTGCATTGTTAAAGGTGAGATTCCCTTACGCAGTGGCTGGCGACCAAAAAGCTGTGATTTATAAATATTACGATAAAGCCCTACAGTATCATTACAACATCTTTACGTTCGACGGACAAAATTGGAATTCAATTTCACAGAAAACAGACCAGTTTTTCAACGACGGACAACGATGGGCGTTTGATCCAACTGTAAGATTTACAATGAGTTGCTCTGATTATCAAATCATTGTTTCTTATGTACAGGAGCATTATCCTGAATACATGCACCCGCTTTACAATAACACAGAATTTTATTACGGCGCAAGTTCGTATTACTGCAACTTTGATATGAGACTAAATGTCCGTCGTAGCCATGATACATTGAATTTATTACCAGCCGACGACCAGCAAGCAATGAAAGTACTTTGGGACCGTGTTGTTGAGGCGATAAATATTATGTTAGAAATCAAGTATCCGGACGCACAACCCGAGGTTTATGGCGTACCAGTTTATTATTACGTAACTTTCCAGACTTACGAGCCTCCACGCAAGACTTATTACGTAAAATTCAGATGTACTGATGTTGGCAAGTTTGAGCCTGTTCCGCAGGATGGCAGTATACAGTACAACCAATACATTGTACCAGTGGAGCAGTAAAAAGGCAGATTAAGTTCTTTGCGTAAAGGGTTTGCGTAGATTAGACTAAAATTCGTAGATCAAACGACCAGGGGCTGCCCTCGCCGGGCAGCCCCTGGTTTTGTTCTGTTTTTGAAGGAAACGAAAATTATCCCTGACTTTAGTATGAATTTACTAAAAATTATCCCTGACTTTTGTGTAATTTTATCGAAAAATATCCCTGACTTTTATGTGATTTTGTTTGAAAATATCCCTGACTTTTTTGCGTAGATGTTGAAATGAGCTGAAATTTAGCTGATTCTGCTGAGGATTTCGTCCAGTTCATCCAGGCTATGTACCAATACTTCACGAGGTTTGCTGCCTACGCCGGGACCTACGATGCCTGCTGCTTCTAATTGATCGATAATACGTGCGGCACGGTTAAAGCCGATTTCCAGTTTACGTTGCAGCAGCGAGATTGAAGCGTACTGGTTTGAGACCACTAATTGAGCAGCTTCTTCAAAGAGTTTATCGCGTTTTTTCAGGTCAATGTCTGCTTTTTCTGCTGCGCCTTCTTCGTCTTCGGCAGGTTCTGGCAGTTCGAAATGGTATGGGTAACGCGGTTGGGCTGCGATGTAATCAGTGATTCGTTCGACTTCTTCGGTGTCGATAAATGCGCATTGCAAGCGTTTTAAGTTGCTTCCGTATAGATAAAGCATATCGCCTTTACCGATGAGCTGGTTTGCTCCGGTCGTGTCGATAATAGTACGTGAGTCGGCCACAGACATGACTTTAAGCGCTATACGTGTTGGGAAGTTGTTTTTAATCAAGCCAGTAACAACGTCTGTCGAAGGTCTTTGTGTAGCGATTACAAGGTGAATTCCAATTGCGCGGGCTTTTTGCGAAAGTCGTGTGATGCTAAATTCGATTTCTTTACCGCCTACCATGATAAGGTCAGCGAATTCGTCGATTACTGTAACGATGTACGGCATAAAGCGATGGCCGTCTTTTTCGCGGATTTTGCGTTTGATGAATTTCTGGTTGTATTCTTTAATATTTCGTACTTGAGCCAGTTTTAGCAGTCGATAGCGGTCTTCCATTTCCGCAATAAGGGATTTAAGAACCCTGGCAGCGTCTTTTACGTCAGTAATAATTGGGTCGTCCTGGCCTGGAAGCATTGCCATGTAGTGGTATTCAAGCTTAGAGTAAAGCGAAAGTTCAACTTGTTTGGGGTCAATCATAACGAATTTGACCAGTGCAGGGTGTTTTTTGAACAAAAGTGAGTTGATGATAACGTTTATAGCCACAGATTTACCTTCGCCAGTACTACCAGCCATAAGCAGGTGTGGTGCTTTTGCCAGGTCAAAAACAAATGGCTGGTTGACAGTATCTTTGCCTAAAGCGACAGGCAGTTCATATTTGTTATTTTGATATTCTGGCGAAAGTAGCACTTCTTTGAATCCGACAATAGCCCGGTTTTCGTTAGGGACTTCGATTCCGATTGTGCCGCGTCCAGGCATTGGTGCGATTATTCGTATGCCAAGGGCGGCCAGGTTCATTGCTATGTCTTCTTCGCGTCGTTTTATTTTTGAGATTGGGATACCGGGAGCTGGCACTATTTCGTAGAGGGTAACAGTAGGTCCGACTTGTGCGTTGATTTTGACAATGTCGATTTTAAAGTTTTTGAGTACTTCGACGATTTTTTTCTTTTTCTCTTTTAGTTCGCGGATTAAAGCGTCGCGGTCGATTTTTGCCTTGTAATCGTTGAGCAGGGTAATTGGAGGAAATTTGTAATCTGGCAAGCTTTTGACCGGGTCATAGTCCTGTAAAATTTCTTCGACCTGTATTGTGTCTGCTGTTTCGACCTGTAAATCAAGTCGGTTGTGGAGCTTATCGTCTAATTTTTCAGCCTGGTTGTGAACCTGGTTTTGAGGATTTTGCAGAGTACCCAGGTCAACTTCGAATTCTACTCCGTCTGTTTCTTTAGCTTTTCCTTCGTCCGTGATATAGAATTTGTTGACAGGTGTTTTGTCGAGGTTAGTTTTACGAGGTTGTTCGTCCTGTTCGGTTATCTGGTTAAATGGGTTAAGTTCTTGATTATCGATGATTTGCTGTTGTTCTGCTGTTTCTTTTTCGTCAGATTCGTTTTGTTGTTCGTTGTTTTTGTTTTGTCCCAGATTAGGTATCAGTCCGCCGATTTTTAAGCCGTCTTTAAGGTGTGCAAGTTTTTCTTTGTCGGAAATATTAGAAATTTTTGCTTTTGTCCATTCGTAGGTGTTTTCGAATGCCAGAAAAATATAAGCTATCAGTAAGATTATGAGGAAAACAGTGGTTCCAAATCCGCCCAAAATGCTTTTTAAGATGTCAATGCCTATTCTGCCGTAACTACCGCCCAATAAAAAGCCATTTTCTCCAGAAATTAAAGCAAAAAATAGAATTAACCAGATCATTATCAGGATAGTATGAACCATGATTTTGCCATAGTTCTTGACGTGGATTCGTAGCAGTTTTAACCCTGTAAAAAAGAAAATTACAACAAATCCATAGGCTCCAATGCCAAACCAATTGTACATCAAGGTCATAGATAATGCTGCACCTAATTTTCCCATCCAATTTGCTACGATAACCGAAGAGTCAAAATAATCGAAAAATCCCAGGTTGCCTTTGGACATGTCTGTTTGCCAGGTGAATAGAAATGAGGTAAATGCCAGAAACAGATAAATCGATGTTACCAGCAAAAAAAGCCCAAGTAAAATTCGTTTTTTCTCGTCCTTGAGAAAGCCTTTTTTTGTTTTTGAGGTTTTAGATTTCTTTTTAGATGCCATTATTTTGAGAAAATTTTTTGCAGTTTGTGTAAATTTTTCTTTACAAATTTAGTTAAAAAGTATTTTAAAGCAAAAATATTCGCTGATTATAAGCAGTTTAAGCTCAAAAATTTAGATTTACCACCAGGTTTTGTCGATAAGTTAAGTCTTTGATAATCTAAAAGTTGCGATATTTTTCAGTGATATTGAAGATGTGGGTTAATATTTTTTTGTCAATATCGGTCAAATGCTTGTTTCGTCTAATCATAACGCGCTGGGCTGTGTCCAGTGCTTTGTCCAGCCGATATACTGTAAATCCCTGATATCCACCCCACGAAAAGCTTGGGATAAAATTGCGAGGATAGCCTGCACCAAAGATATTTGCACTAACGCCAACCACAGTACCGGTGTTTAGCATAGTGTTTATGCCTGTTTTTGAGTGGTCGCCCATAAATAGACCTACGAATTGGTGTCCAGTGCGGACAAACCGTTCCTGGTTGTAGTTCCAGACTTTGACTTCGCTATAGTTGTTTTTCAGGTTTGAGTTGTTGGTATCTGCGCCCAGGTTGCACCAATGGCCTAAAACAGCGTTTCCTAAAAATCCGTCGTGTGCTTTGTTGCTGTAGCCGGTAATCACTGAGTTGCTTACTTCTCCACCAACTTTTGAGTAAGGTCCAAATGTGGTAGCTCCGTAAATTTTAGCTTGCATTTTTATAACAGAATGTTCGCACAGGGCAAGGCTTCCGCGAATTGTGGAGCCTTCCATGATAGTGGTGTCGCGGCCTATGTAAATGTAGCCGTCGTTGGGATTTAGAATCGAACCTTCGACCCATGCACCGGGTTCGACGAAAATTCGTTCTGGCTGGAAGACAATGTTTGTGCTGCTAAGTTTTTGACTTTTACGGTTTTGTGTGATTAGTTTAAAATCGTCTTCAATAGCTTTTTCGTTTTGCAGAAAAATGTCCCATGGGTAGTTAATTTGCCAAACTTCGCCGTCAAATTCGACTGTATCGACGTTTAACAGGTTTTCGGGATCGAATTTTTCTTTAGTGATTTTGCCAAATAGCAGTTGTCCGTCTCTGATGAAAACTGTATTATCCGGTAGATTTTGTAATTCGTTGATTATTTGTTCGTTTGGTAGCAGGGTTGAGTTGATTACAATATTTTGCGAGTCTAATTTTAAAGGATATTTTTCCTGTAAATAGCTTTGTGTCAAGTAGTAAGCTTTAGCGTTTAGTCTTCGTTCCCATTTTTCTTTAATTGTGAGAATGCCTATTCGCAGCTGGGAGATTGGACGTGTAAAAGTCAGAGGCAGAAAGTTTTTCCAATCTTTATCGTAATCAACGAGGATTATGTGCATTTTTCACTGTTTTGAATTTTGAATGGTCAAAGTTGGAAAGTTTGTTTGTTAAAACAAAATGTTTTTTATCTTTAAGTCAATGCTCAAATTTTCAAGTTTATGCGGTTAAAAAGCTTATTTTATTTTACGTTGGTCCTTGCGATTGTGGCTTTTTCGTCGTGTAATGGTTCGGTCTCAAAAGCACAGCGAACGGGACGTCAGATTTTCCAGTATTTACAATCGCAGGATTATGATGCTTTACGTCAAATGATTGATACAGCGGCTTTACGCAGGGCTTCTTTCGACAGGTGGTTGGCTGTATTTAGTCGTTTGCAGCAGCAACGTGGAAAAATAACGGATTTCCGCCAGACAGGTATCGAGTTTTTTTATGATAAAAACCAAAATTTTATTGTCAAAATCCATTATAAAGTCTTTCATAATTTCACAACTTACAACGAAACATTAATTTTAATCAAACGACATAACTCGCACCAATTCAAGTTGTTAGGATATGACTACTGAGAATATTGCCTAAAACAAACTTCGATTTGGCAGAAGTTTTTATAATTTTAGCCAAAAACAAAAGATTTAAACATCAAAAAAATGATAACAAAACAACTTATTGACCCGCAAAGTATCGTTGTTGTAGGAGGTTCCAACGATGTTCATAAACCAGGTGGTAAGGTTTTAAAAAATCTAATTGACCACAAATACAAAGGCAAATTATACGTTGTAAACCCTAAAAATGACATTGTCCAGGGCATAAAAGCTTATCGGGATGTCCGCGATTTGCCGCAAGTTGACCTTGCTATACTGGCCATTCCTGCAAAATTTTGTCCAGAGACAGTTGAGATTCTGGCATTTGAAAAAAATACAAAAGCATTTATTGTCCTTTCAGCTGGATTTGCCGAGGAAGGACCACAAGGCGCTGAGCTTGAGCGAAAAATGGTCGAAATTGTCAATAAAGCCGGTGCATCGCTCATTGGACCTAACTGCATTGGTGTGCTGAATACCAACTATGCTGGTGTTTTCACAACACCGATTCCCAAATTAGACCCCAATGGCATTGACATGATTTCTGGCTCAGGCGCAACAGCTGTTTTTATCATGGAGTCAGCTTTGCCTAAGGGATTGACTTTTAATAGTATATGGTCTGTGGGAAATAGCGCCCAAATCGGTGTCGAGGAAATTCTCGAATACATGGACAACACATTTGACCCGGAGAAAAGTTCGAAAGTTAAACTTTTATACATCGAAAAAATCGAACGTCCGCAGAAATTTCTCAAACATGCCAGGTCACTTATTCAAAAAGGCTGCCGTATTGCTGCAATTAAAGCTGGAAGCTCAGAAGCCGGAAGCCGTGCAGCTTCTTCGCACACCGGAGCTTTGGCAAGCTCAGACCAGGCTGTAAGTGCTTTGTTCCGTAAAGCTGGCATTATCCGCTGCGAAGGTCGCGAAGAATTGGCTACTGTGGCCGCTATTTTACAACAAAAAGAACTTAAAGGCGATCGAATAGCTGTTGTTACACACGCAGGAGGTCCGGGAGTTATGCTTACTGACGCATTGTCAAACGGCGGGTTGAAAGTGCCGACTATTGACCCTGAAATACAAAAAGATTTGCTCGAACATCTTTTCCCTGGCTCTTCTGCTGCCAATCCTATTGACTTTTTAGCAACTGGAACAGCCCAACAACTGGACTATATACTGCAAACTTGCGAGGAACGTTGCGACAACATCGACGCAATGGCTGTTATTTTCGGAACTCCGGGACTGTTCAAGGTTTTTGACGCTTACGATGTGATTCACAAACACATTGTCAAGGACAAAAAACCTATTTATCCTATCATGCCGTCGGTATCCGAGGCAGCTGAAGAAATAAAACATTTTCAAAGTTACGGACATCAGAGCTTCCACGACGAAGTTTTATTTGGCAAAGCACTGGTTAAAGTTTACAAAACTCCGCGTTTTCAGGTCGATAAATCTTCAGCTGCTGACATTGACAGGGAGTTGATCAGAAAAATTATCGACCAGGCAACGGACGGCTATCTGCCGCCTGAACAGGTAACCCAGCTTTTGGATGCTGCAGCAGTTCCGCGTGTACCAGAGCGAATAGCCTACTCGCAACAGGAAGCTGTTAAATACAGCCAGGAGCTTGGTTTTCCCGTGGTAATGAAAGTTGTGGGCGTTTTGCATAAAACAGACGTTGGCGGCGTTGTTCTAAATATTTCAGACGAACAGCAGGCTGCCAGGGCTTTTGCCAAAATTATGGAAATTGACGGAGCAAAAGCTGTTCTTATCCAGCCAATGATTTCAGGTATTGAGCTGTTCGTCGGAGCAAAAGCCGAAGAAAAATTCGGACATATTGTCATGGCTGGTCTGGGAGGTATTTTCGTCGAAGTACTGAAGGATGTTAATTCTGCGCTTGCGCCGGTTTCCATGGATGAAGCTTTGTGGATGCTGGATAATCTCAAAGGTAAAAAGCTGCTTGAGGGCGTGCGTGGCTCTAAAGGCGTTGACCGGCAGAAATTTGCACAAATTATCGTCAATGTTGGCCAATTGGTATCTGTGGCGCCAGAAATTGCAGAGATGGACATTAATCCGCTTCTGGCAGATGGCGAAAAGATTTACGCTGTAGATGCCCGTATAAGAGTACGTAAGTAAATACAGACAAAAAGCGCCCATCGGCAAATTTTTAGGCTTCTGTCCGTCGTACGATAATTCGTAATTGACGAGGCGAAGACTGCACACAATATTATATAAAATGTCAGCTGCGTGCAGTCTTCGCCTTTTTTTTGCGGCTTGAAATGTGTTTTTTACGTAGAGTTTGTGTATCTTTCTGTAAATAAGCTTTTTGAGTCTGATTCTGGCAGATTTTTACTGGAATTATCGAAAAAAATTACGATTTGGCTATGGTCTGCCGTAATTTTTGAAATTACGTAATTGAAAAGATTAGCCAATATCCTGGTTATCAGCGAAAAATTCTGGGTGCGTAAGATTTTTGACCTGAACGTAAAAAAGGATTTTTTATCGAAAAAATTAAGCTGCTATGGCAGGATTTGGTAAATTTAAAGAAAAAAACGCGTTATGAAGTCCAAAATTTTATTGCTTTTGTTAGTGTTAGTGGTCAGGACAGGTTTTGGCCAGGTATATTTTGAAAAAGAATCGTACGAAGAGCTTGACGTTACGACATATTTTAATCTCAAAGCTGTTTACCAGACGTTTGCAGTGCCAGGTTTTCTTCCGTCATCGCCTGAGCGCGTAAAAATGATGTTATCGCAGCATAATTTGTTTGTTGCCCGGATTGATAATGTAGTGGTGCTGTATAATTTTGACACAAAGCAGCTGGATACTTTGTTTTTTGCATATCCGGATACAAAAATCTCCCAGCCGTTTTGGTCGCCGGATTTTGACCGTGTAGCATTTTTGATTTATAATCCCAGGAAGACGCACGGTTATACCACGGAATATCGCTTTATTGTTTTAACTTTAGACGGAAATAAAATCATTAAAAAACAGAAATTTAATGTTGATGATGTAGATTTTGATGCTTTTGATGTCACTCTTCCATTGTATTACGAGGACCTGGAGCAGACGACCCGTGGTGATACTGTTGTTTACGACAGAACTGTGATATTGACTGAGGATACTTTGAAGTACAGGACCAAATTAGGTAACGAGCCTTTTATTGTTTTGCCAGACGTTCACGGTGTCCAGCAGGTAAATTTGCTTTACGAGTATAGGGTTGACCTTAAAACACGCAAAGTTGAGAAATTCAGGTATTTATACAAGAAGTTAGATGAAGCTTTCAGTGATTTGTTTTTTGGTCGTTATTTGTGTATGCCTGCAAAGATTATGGATTTGCGTACAGGCAGGTCGCTTGTATTTCCTGATCCACCTTATTTAATGGCTAATTGGTGTGTCCCGATTGGACGTAAGTTGGCTGTTTTTGTGCCTACGGACAGAGAATATAATTCTGTAGCAAAGGGTTACATTTATGTTGTGGACCCGCGGGATTTTAGTTACAAAAAGTTTTTCGTCAATGATATAATTGTCCATGCTTTTTCAGTTTATGACTGCACGTTGAAGGCAAAAGACAGTCATACGCTTGAATACGAGACAGTCCGTGGCATGAAGCAATTGCCGATAGATTAGTTTGGTTTGTTCACCTGTAGTTGAAAGCTAAGCGTATTTGTATTGTCTGAGTAGTCGGTCACAATGATTTTTACTGTGTTGAGACCAGGTTTAAAGTGTTTTTTGTCTGTTTGTGTTAAAATCCGGTTGGTTTTTGCATCATATTCGAAAAGTGTCCATTTGCCGTTGACATAGACATTGTAAGTTTTTATGCCCGATAGGTTGTCGGTGATTTTGAAGATTAATTTGTCGTTGAAATTTAAAGTTTTTGGGCTGATAAGTTTAATTTCTGGTTTTGTTGTGTCAAAACTGACGAAAAACGAGCCTAATTCATAAGATTTTGCTGTAACTGTTATTTGGTGCGGCTTTGACGGATTAATGATTGATTGGATTTGCGTATTTTCCAAAGGGTTTGATGTTGCGGAGGATTTAATCGCAGAAATCTGGCCTTTATGGTTTATGCGTACGATGATTAGTTTTTTGTCTAAAAAATATGTTTGTGTGCGAATGGCAATATTTATGGGCTTTTGAAGCGGCACAAACGGACTGCCGATTTTGTAAATTGGCGAAAGAGCAGGTAACGCAGTTTGTATGTTTACCGTGTCGATAGGAATGTAGGTGTTTTCGTACAGGCTTCGGGCTGGGATTGTAAGGGTAAGGTTTAAAGTGTCAATTGAAAAATTTTTGTCCCATTTTACCAGATATCCTTGATGTTTAATGGGTTTAGGATTGGCATGTTGCAAAACATTTACGAAAAATTTATAGCTTGCCGTATTGCCATAATAATCGCTTACTTTAAACAGGATTTCATGTTTACCAGGAGTCAGGTTGTAAATGCCGTTGTTTGGCATGCGTAAGTAGATACAAAGCCGGTTGTTTGGTGTTACGTACGTACGCATAATTTTCCAGCGGTGTAATAAAAAGTTTTTGTAATCAATCAAAGTGTTGACATCGCGGGTATTTTGAAAGAAAAACCTGTCGAAACGCAGCCAGAACTTCAGTTCGCTGTCAATCAGCAGTTTTAAACTGTATATGCCTTTTCTACTCGGGTTGTCGTTGACATAATCGTACGTTTCAATACCAAAGAAAATGCTGCCATAAGTATTTATCGCGGGTTGAGCGGTAGGACTGAAAATGAAGCTCTGGTTTTTGCCATTGATGAGCGAAGTATCAGAAGCCGGGTAAACTGCCAGGCGAAAAATCTTAGGTGGTCGTGTGTCTTTGGTGTTAAAGCCTAATTGAAAAGGATTCATGGGAAAGTCTAAAATAGCGTCGCGTATTTCGAAATGCAAATGCGGCGCCATGGAGTAGCCTGAGTTGCCGGTGTAAGCGACGATTTGTCCTTTTTTTATCGGGATTTGACCTGCACGAAAATAAAGCGTAATCTCGTAATTTTTAGCCTGATACTGCTTTTGTTCGACTAATTTTTGGATTGTATCGTTAAATCTGCTCAGGTGAGCATAAACACTTGTCAAGCCTTTGTAATGAGTTATGTACAAAGCTCGTCCATAGCCAGTTCGACTAATTGTTATTCTCGACACATATCCGCTATCAATTGCGTACACTGGTAAGCCAATGCGGTGAAAGCTTGAAAAATCAAGCCCACTATGAAAATGGTTTAAACGCAACTCGCCGAAAGTGGAAATAAGCCGAAGTTTGTCCAGCGGCAGGTGAATACTATTTTTTTGACCAAAAACAGGATTTAAACAAAACAAAAATATTAACCAAACGATAAATTTTTCTCCCGGAAAACGTTTCGACATCAGTTAAATGTTTATTTCTGCAGATTTAGCCCAAAAATAAGACTTATTCAAAATAAAACACAAAATACAAGGTCGAATAAGGCGGAATATTTGTCACCTGTTTGCTGTTGTATGCAGCATAATACGGGAAAATGGCTCGACCATAAGTGCCACGCGGCAAAAGTAAAAACAGCTCACGCCAGCCTTCCAAAAGCATCGGATTATTAACCTTGACGTAAATCGTATCATTCAGAGCAAATGCTTTGTTGTTATTATCAAGATTATAGCCCGAATACACCAACATAACAATATCGTCTTCTTTGACACATCCTTTATGACCCAGCGAATCAACATGATAATAGACACCATTGGGCGTCTGCTCAAAATAAAGACCTAAATCCGCTATGAAGTTGTCAATTTGCAATTTTTCCTGTTCTCGAAGAATTTTTTGTTTCATGCAGCTGCTAAGAAGTACAATAAACGCAAGTAATATGCTGGTTTTTAGTAGTTTCATGATAACTGGTTCTGTTTTAATTTATCTCTTGCAAATTTCAAATATGGTAAAATTGCTTCATTTTTAAAATCATTCGTGCCGTCGTATTCGATTGTAACAACAGGAATGCCAGTGACTTTTTCGATTTTATGAGCCATAGCTTGCGTTACAAGCGCTGCAGCACAATATGCTGGATTTAATTGTACGAAAAACGACAAATCTGGATAATGCTTGCGTAAATAAACGACTTTTAGCAAATTATCAAATGATTCGCCAAATTGTAAAATTTTGACATTAAACTCTTCCAGAACTTTACTGTAGTCTGTCAGGTAACTATGATACGGCTCGTTTAAAATTTGTTGAAAGTACGGATAAAATTTTTTATCCACAACAGGAATCAAAGTTTTAAACAATTGCATTGTCGGAATGCTTAGCAAAAATCCTTCGTTGAATTTTCGACTTATTGCCGGGTTTAAAATTAGTTTTAAATATTCATTGTAAGGCGTTGTGATAACTTGACCGCCATTGTGTTCGATGTATTCGATGATGTTCTGGTTTAAAACATCATTATCGCGGACATAGAAATCACCGAAAATCGCTACTTTAGGACGTGGTTCGTATTCCGCTGGTATTAGCTTGAATTCTTCAATTACCTGTGCTACAGTTTGTTCGATTTCATTTATTCCACCGTTGTAAAAACTTTTCGACAAAACATCAATTGCCCATTGAAGGGTTTCGTTAGTCTGTCCTTTGTTGATTTCAAAAGGCCTGATATGTGTTGCAATTTTTCGTAAATAGCCGCCAATCATGTAGGACAAATAAGCCTTGACCGATGTATTAAACGACACATCGAAAAATGACAAATCGCCTAAATATACCTGGATCTTGTCAAGCTCAGGATACAGGTGTTTGTGGTCGCTCATAACCTTTTTGATGAAATATGGGTACATGCTAAAATTGCATGCAAGTGAGCTTTCAATCATCCAGACAACAGATTCAGCAGGATTGAGCTTATTGCTGATAATCGTGTCGATAGCATTTTGAATGATGATATTAAGCGGGATGCACTGACCTGTGTTTAAAGTATTGCTGCGGACAATGCTTTCGGGCGTGTCAGTCAGGATGTAAGTATTTACGCCAAAACTATCAAGCGCACTTTTCAAAAGCGGTGTTATGTAATGGTCCCAGTCAGGTAAGAGCAAATTTTTACCTTTTAGCTGGCTGCCGCCTTTGATGTACGATGTTGGTTGACAGGTGAAATTTTTCTTTTCGTCTTTTTGCTGTTTCTTTTGCAGGGTGAAATGATTTGTAAATGAGTGTATTGCTGCTTCGATGCGAGTTTCATAACCAACGCTTGAGTCATGTTCGTCCAATTGCAAAATGAGATAAGGCTTTTGATGCGCTTCCATGAGCGATTTGAAATACTCTAAGGTAAAGGAATCAGGTGAGCATTTAAATGATGTAATGTAAACCGGGTAAAAGCCATCCATTCGGGCAACTTTGTCCGCTACTGCTAAAATTTTTGCAGCATATTTCCATTTTATTGTTTTGAGCAAAAACTGTATTTCTTCGAGTTCATCATCCTGTACGTCGATCATGTCCATGAAGAAAGTCTTAATACCATTTTTCGCAAAAATATCTGGTATGTTGCTATTCATAGCTGGCGAAAGCACTGTATATGGGCGACCTAAAAAGACAACTTTTATTTTGCCGTCGTCCTGTTTTGCATACTGGTTAAATACCTCTTTCCACCGCTTTTTGAGCGAATTGTGATATTCGACAGCTTTGTCGTAAGCTGACGAAACCTGTAAAATCGACCGGTCAATACCAGCTTTTTTCAGTGCTTTATACAGATTTAACTTTGTAAATACTTCATTTTGAATCGAATAAACCAGCGGCGTAATGAATTTTACATTTTCAAATTCTTTGTTGCTCTTTATGACAGCAGGTAGATATTGCGTGTAATAACAATAAGCCCTGCGAATATTTTTATCTTTTTGCCGTTCTTCCAGATATGTAGGCAGAAAAACTAAATCTGACTTGTCAGCCACTTCACGTACATGCGCGTGCATAGCTGCCATTGGCGCACAAAATTCTGCTGCTGCGATATGCTTTCCGCGCTTTATAACATCGTGGACTTTTTCGCTGGTGACTGTCTTAATTCCTAATAAATCAAAAAACTTTCGCCATTTGGGTAAATCTTCGTAAATGTAAAGCCCAGCCGGCAAGCCGACGGTGATTTTTGCATCTTTACTTTTTTCAGGCTTAAATCTCAAAAAGTTCCTGCGATATTCTTTTATCAGGTCAAAACCCGACTTGTTGTAATTGACGAACTTATTGACGTTGTAATCACGACCGCACAAAAATCCATAAGCTTCGACTTCTCCGTCAATCTCAGCGACTTTAAGCTTGCAGAAATTCGGACAAAGATTACAAATCTCGGTTCGTACAGGAATGTCCTTTTTGTAAAGCTCCAGTCCGCGGAATTTGCTTTGTGTGATGTTTTGATCGATAGCTTTTAACGCTACACCCAGAGCGCCTGTTAAATGGCAATATTTCGAAACCATAATCGGGCGTTGCAGCTTTTGTTCAAAAGCTGCAACCAACGCACGGTTCTTGGCTGTTGCACCCTGGAAGAAAATTTTTTTACCAATAAGGCTCTGTACAGCTACTTTAGACAGGTAATTCTCACGAATCGCATGCAAAACAGCAGCTAAAACTTCGTCAACTGTATAGCCTTTGTTCAAATACTGGTTTATGTCGCGTTCCATAAATACAGTACACCGGTCATTGGCAATAGGCGCGCGTGCTTTTTCAGCTCGCTCGGCGTATTCCGAGAGCGGCACTCCAAGCTTTTGTGCTTGTTCTTCGATAAAACTTCCCGTACCTGCAGCACAAACATTATTCATAATCGAAAACGTAACCATGCCATTGCGCAAAGTGGTGAATTTCGAATCCTGTCCGCCAATTTCGATAATTGTATCAACTTCAGGGTCAAGCTCATAGGCAGCTCGCGCATGTGCGGTTATTTCGTCTAAAATGACATCGGCCTTGATAATTTTACCGATAAATTTTCTGCCTGAGCCGGTTGTACCGACACCCAGCCATTGGAATTTTACGTTGTAATTTTGTTCTATGTCGGCAAGAGCCTCGAAAATCGTCTGTACAGCAATGACAGGCTGACCTGATGTCCTTGTGTATAAGCCGATTAAAACCTGGTGATTGGGCAGGACTACAGTTGCTTTTGTACTCGTTGAACCAATGTCAATGCCCATGTAAACCTGATAAGTTGATTCTATCTTAAGCTTTTGGTAAATATCGATTTCAACTGGCGTTGTGTTTGGATGTCGTTTGGACTGGAAATTATATTTTTTTTCGCTGGAAAAGTCTGGATAATCAGACAATTGCAGCTTTAATGGCGGATAATAATAAGTACGTTTTGGCTTCTCGATAATGATTAAATCATCGGGTTTAGAGATTTTTATTGGTTTAAAGCTGGTTAAATCCAGATCGTCCAGGGCTAAAAGCGCTGCGCCATAAGCTCCGAAAATATTTGCTTGTGGATGAGAGTAAACCTGATCGGTTTTTAAAAGCTTTTTTATATGCTTAATTACTGCTTGATTGAGCGCAACTCCACCAACAAAAATAATTGGCGTAAGGTAGTCAGTGCCGCTAAACAGTGTATCGACGATGTTTTTAGCAAGCCCGTATGAAAGTCCATCGGCAATTTCTTCTTTGGTGTAGCCTTCTTGCTGTGCGTGGATAAGGTCAGTTTTTGCAAAAACAGCACATCTTGAAGCAATTTTTGGAAAATCGCCTTGATTTTTCAAAGCTGTTTCTGAGAATTCGACGATAGATTTAAATTGTAGCCTTCTGGCTTGTTGGTCTAAAAAGCTACCAGTACCCGCAGCGCACGAAGTGTTAGTTTTAAAGTTTTTGTAATTTCCATCCGAGTCAAAAAGCGCTAAACCAAATCGTTCACCTCCTACAATGAGCAGAGAACCAATTTTGGGAAAGAATTTTTGCGCAGCACGGATAAAACTAACGATATTATCGTAACGAATTTGGTGTTTAAGAATTTTAGGTACAGAATTGGTTGCTGCTACAAGACCTATGTTGGTAAGGTCATAGTTTTTTAGTTCGTCGTAAAGACGTTCGGCTGTTTTGCCTTCGTGGAAAATGTAACTCGATTTGAGAATATTTCCTTGTAAATCAGTTTCTACCAGAGAAATAGTCACTGAACCAATGTCAATACCTAAAACGTGCATTTTACAGAAGTTTTAAAAATTAAACAGGAAAATATGACAGTCAAATATAATTTTCAACAAAAATTTGATCTATTGTTTTGCTTTTGGTTTGCCAAGTATTTCACTGTTTTTCATGGCTTCACGCAAGTTTGTACGTGGAGGACGTTTGGGTGGTTTGCCTCTTCTGCCTGAAAATTTTGTGCGTTCCTGGGATTCTTCCTTTTTTTCTTGTTTTTCGTCAATCATTGAAGAGTATTCTTTGAAGTCCTGGTCTTGCTCTGGTTCAGGTTCTTTCTGAGGTTGTGGTTCAGGTTTAGGTTCTGGCTTTTTTTTGACCGTTCCTAATAGGTCGTCTAATTTATTTAAATCGTCGATTTTATCTATTGGTTCTGGTTTGTAAGGTTTTCTGCGTTTTCTGACTGCTAAAGTCGCAGTCCAAATTATGAAAACTACCAGAACAGAAACCAAAATGATGTAAAGAAGCATGTTTTGTCAATTATGTGTTTAAAATTGTGAAGTAATAATAACAAAAAATTATCGAAAAACAAACACGTTCAGTCGTTTATTTGATTTAAACCCACTAAGTTGAAAAATTGGCTAAGCCGTTCTGGTTGAGTTTTAAACTCGCCTGAGTAAGCCGTGGTAACTGTATAAGAATTTTGTTTTTGGACGCCACGCATCATCATGCATAGGTGGTATGCTTCGATTACAACTGCGACGCCTTTGGGTTTCAGGACTTTATTTATTGTGTCGTGGATTTGGTTTGTAAGCCTTTCCTGAATTTGCAACCGTCTGGCAAAGGCATCTACTACGCGCGGAATTTTACTAAGTCCAGTGACATAGCCGTTTGGGATATAAGCCACGTGAGCTTTTCCAAAAAATGGTATCATGTGGTGTTCGCACATTGAGTAAAGCTCTATGTTTTTGACAATTACCATGTCTTTGTAATCTTCTTTGAAAGTAGCACTTCGTAGAATTTGTTCGGCATCGACATGATAGCCTTGAAGCAGAAACTGTATAGCTTTAGCTACTCGCATAGGTGTGTCTTTAAGTCCCTCTCGCTCCGGGTCCTCTCCAATGATTTTTAGAATTTGTTTGTAATATTCTGCTAATTTTAAAGTCTTTTCTTTTGGAAACAGTTGAACAGACTGAAAGTCATTGTCGTCGTAAAAATATTCGTCTTTTATAAATTCATTGTGTGCCATGATTTTAGAATTTTCGTGATTTTAATTTTATTGCCTTTTGCAAAGAAAAAAAAATTACTCAATCAGCTAAATATTATCTGGTTATTATAAATCAATTTAAAAGTTTTTTGTTGTAATAAAAAAAATCTTAATTTTGGGTAAAAACAAAACTTTTTGATAATGAAGTGCATAGTTATCGACGATGATAGACTTATCAGAATTCAATTACAAAAGTATGCTGAACGCACCAAAGAGTGCGAATTATTAGGAACTTTTGAGACTGTTGAGCAAGCTTTAAAAAACATAAAAGTTGACGATGTTGATTTGATTTTCCTTGATATTGAAATGCCAGGAATGAGCGGTATTGATTTTTTGAAGACTTTCAAGCATCTACCTTCTGTTATTATAATTTCAGGTAAAGAACGTTATGCTGTTGATGCTTTTGATTTTGACGTTGATGATTATATTTTAAAACCTATTGAATATCAGCGTTTTCTTAAGGCTGTAGATAAAGTAAAAGAAAAATACGAAAAATTTAAACCAAGTCGTCTTGAGACAAATGGCGTTTTTCTTAAAGAAAATGCAACTACTTTTCGTAAAATTCTATACGAGGATATTTACTGGATAGAGGCTCTGGAAAATTATGTTAGCATTCACACTGCACGCAGCAGATATACTATTCATTTCACCATGAAAGCTCTGGAAAAACTTTTGCCTCGCGAATTATTTTTCAGGGTTCATCGCTCTTATATCGTAAATTTGCAAAAAATTGAGGCTATTGAAGACAATTATGTTGTTATGTTTTA
>WFZV01000226.1 GCA_015489395.1 Bacteroidales bacterium | reverse complement strand
AATATGATGAGCTTTCAGACTTTGAGAAAGACTTTTTCGCTGATAAAGAGCTACTTGAAAAATATGGCCTTGATTGGCTAAGCATTAATTTGATGTACGAATCTGTGATTTAACTAAATTTGTTTAATAAAACTTGATTATTTTGTTTGAAAAAACTTAAATTGTGTATAAATTTTCTAAACCTTAAATCTTAAACACTATGAGAAAAATTTATTTACTATTCGTGGGGCTGCTTTTGGCTTTGGGCTTAAATGCTCAAACAATTACAGTCCAGGACTTTGAGACTACCGATGGTTATTTACGCCATCACCCTGATTCTACTGATGGTTCTGGTGATTATATCGGTCGAATGACTAATGATTCTATTAGTCCAGACTTCTCTGGTTTTCATGGTACATACTTTTTTGCCGCTCAAGACATTGATGCTGCTGGAGCAAATTCATACGATACTACCTGGATTGGGCCGATTGATGTTTCATCTTATGATGGAACTTATATCTTTAAAGTATTAGCAGGTCAAGCTTATGCAAGTTCTAATAATTGGGATGATAACGATTTTGTACATATTGATTATAGCTTTGATGGAACTAATTATCAACCATTAATTTGGTTAGAAAATGATGGTAGCCAGTATAATGGACCTACTTTATTGGATTCGGATTTTGATGGGACAGGTGATACACCTGTTAATTTATCAACTGCAATGAAAGATTTAACTGCTCCAATAGATTTAACCGGTCAATCGACTTTGTATATCAGGATTGATATGCATCTTGATGCAGGAGGTGAAGATATTGCATTGGATTATCTAAGATTAGAGCAGCCAGCTACAACTCCATCTTTGCAATCTGTAGAATATTATCCAGACCGTCTGGTTTTGACTTATGACATGCCTTTGGATTCATTTAAAGTTGATTATTACAAAGTTTTGTCTAATGGTAATGTTATTACCTTCGGAAGCATAGATCATAATTCTGATTCTACCCAGGTTTATTTGTCTAATCCATCTATGGCTTTTGCTAACGATGCTGTAATTGATACTTTAGTTGATTCATTATCAGGCGATACTCTTACTTTCTATGGCGGCATAATTCCACTTAATTACCTTAACACAGCAAGTACGCAGGTTATTCCTAATGGACAAAGAGTTGTTATTTCTGGTGTTGTTACTGCAAATAGTAATTATAAGTCTATTTTCATAGCTGATGCTCCAGGCGCCTCTCACGGTATAATGGTTTATGACAATTCGAGATATTATCCCGGTCAGGTTTCTGTTGGCGATTCAGTTGTATTTATTGGTACCAGAACAGTATCCTACAACATGACAGAATTTATACCAGATAGTTTGTTCTTTAAGGGTACACCAACTTCATTGAGCATTGACCCAGTTGTTATAGACCCGAATGTTATCGATATTCATCAAACAGCAGATAATTCTGTATCAGAGCCTTATGAAGGCGTATTGGTTACAGTAGAGAATGTACAATGCGTTTCAGGACCAACAAGTTATTATGAATATCACCTTGTAAGCGGCACAGATACTATAATCGTAGATGATGGGCTTGACTATCAGTATGGAGATGGATTGACACTGACACCAGGACATAATTACACGATAACAGGCGTTGTAAACTACTCTTATGGTCATTATCGTCTCAATCCGCGTGGAGTTGACGATGTAGTAGATTTAACTCCGTCATCGATATCAGCAACTTATTATCCAGATAATACTTTGAGTGTATTGTATAGTGGAAAAGTATTAAATATAGATGCAAACAATTACGTAGTACACAGCAGTGATGGTATGACATTGACATTTAGTAGCTGCAATGCGAATTCAGATTCGACAGTTTTGACGCTTTCAGGTATTTCAGGCAGCTTTACAACAGATGCAGTACTTGATACGTTGTTTGATCTTTATGGAGGAGATACATTGTTGTTCTATCTGGGCGTAATTCCAATTTCAAACTTGAATGCAGCAAGTTCGGATGTAATAGAAAATGGTTATTCAGTAGCAGTTTCAGGAGTAGTTACAGGCGACAATGATTATAAATCTATTTTCATAGCTGATGGACAGGGAGAATATCATGGTTTGTTGGTATATGATCCATCGCAGAGATATGCCAGCATGGTTGCACCTGGTGATTCAGTAGTATTTGTAGGAAAGCGTTCAGATAGTTATAACATGACCAAGCTGATACCAGATAGTTTGTTCTTCAGCGGCACGCCAAGCGTATTGAGTATAGAGCCTGTTACAGTAGATGCAAGTGTATTAGATATTCATCAAGGAGCTAACAGCGCAGTAACAGAGCCTTATGAGGGCGTATTGGTTACAGTAGAGAATGTACAATGCGTTTCAGGTCCAACAGGTTATTATGAATATTACCTTGTAAGCGGCACAGATACTATAATCGTGGATGATGGGCTTGACTATCAATATGGAGATGGATTGACACTGACTCAGGGTCATACATACACGATTACAGGCCTTGTAAACTACTCTTATGGTCATTATCGTCTCAATCCTCGTGGAGTTGCTGATGTTCAAGAGGTTACAGCTAACGTTGAGAATACTAAGTCCGTAATGATTTATCCAAATCCTGTAGAAAATGTTTTGAATTTAGTTGGAGTTCAGCAAGTTAGGATTTATGATAATTCAGGACGTTTGATTAAGCAGGCTTTGATTAACAATTCAGGTCAAATTAATTTAACAGGTTTACAGTCAGGTGTTTATGTTGTAAAATATGTTACAACGGACGGTAAATTAGGCGTTCAAAAGATACTTAAGAGATAGTTTTTGGACGTTAGCCGTTAGGTGAACGATTTAACAGGGGCGGCTGGCCGCAGGCCAGCCGCCCTTTCGTTTATACTGGAGTACGTCGGATAAATGGCATTAAGCATGAAGAAAAATTTTCGTTCATTAATTGTTCGTCAAAAGCGTTGGGATAGGCAGGAAGAAAAAGTTTTTTGATTTGTACAAATGCTATGTGGCGGCGGTGAAAGATTTTTGTTTGTTTTTGCGTTGAAGTGAGGATTGAAGCGTAATTTTTCGTGTTTTTGCTAGAGAATCAGAGAGTAACGTGGAAGTGGTGGATGATTTTTCGTTTGTTTCTGTATGGGGGTGTAAAATGCTATGTGGCGGCGGTGAAAGATTTTTGTTTGTTTTTGCGTTGAGTTAATGCTAAAAGGCAGCAGAAAATTTTATCGTTTGAGTGTTTTTTATGTTTAAAAATGGCTAAATTTTGCTGAGATTGAGATAAAAAACAGTGTTTTGTGTAATTTTGTGATGTTTGATGATTTAAAAGCTTTAAGCATGAGACGGATATCGATTTTTTTAGCAGTTATGGTCTGGGTTTTGGCGTTAGTACAAGCCCAGCCAACGACAGTAAAATTAGCTGTTTTACGATATAACGGTGGCGGCAACTGGTACAATAACCCACATTCGTTGCATAATTTGGCAGTTTTTTGCAATAAAAATTTAGGGACTAACATTAGTCCAGAATATGCGACTGTTGACGTGGGCAGTCCTGAGATTTTCAATTATCCGTTTGTGCATATCACGGGAAACGGCAATATAGAATTTTCGCAACAGGAAGCCGAGAATTTGCGTAATTATTTGATTTCTGGCGGTTTTTTGGAGATTTCTGATAGTTACGGCCTTGATCCATACATTCGCCGTGAAATGAAAAAGGTTTTTCCTGAGCTTGATTTTGTGGAATTGCCGTATTCCCATCCGATTTATCACCAAAAGTACGATTTTCCGCACGGTTTACCCAAGATACACCGTCACGACGGCAAGCCGCCGCAGGGTTTTGGTATAATTTACAAGGGGCGGCTGGTTGTATTTTACGATTATGAGTGTGACCTGGGCGATGGTTGGGAAGACCCGCAGGTTTACCATGATCCGCCGCAAAAACATCTGGAAGCTTTGAAAATGGGGGCGAATATTATTAGTTATGCTTTTACCCATTAAAAATCGTAACAGTTTTTGGACAGAAGTTAATTACCAGCAAAAGTTGACGCTGTTTTATTTGGTGGTTAAATAAAAATTTAAGAAAAAAACTATGATCTGGCAAAAAATAATACAAATTCGCCAGCAAAGGAAAAAAGCAGCTTTATGTACTATTGTAGATGCGCGAGGCTCAACTCCGCGAAAAGCTGGAAGTAAACTTTTAGTGGTCGAAGACGGACAGTTTTATGGTACAATTGGCGGAGGTGATCTGGAATTTAACGTTATTGAACAGGCAAAATCAGTGATTAAAAGCGCTAAACCTGTTTTGCTCGAATACAACTTGAGTAAAGACTTAAAAATGGCGTGTGGCGGGCATGTTAAAGTTTTTATCGAACCTATTTTACCTTCAGACCAGTTGATTTTGTTCGGTGCAGGACACGTGTCCAGGGCAATAGCAAATCTGGCACAGCATTTAGACTTTGAAATAATTGTCGTTGATCCGCGAAAAGATGTAATAGATTCTTGGAATTTGGTAAAAAATACTAAATTTGTAAGTGATTCATTTGAAAGAGCTTTTGAACAGTTAAAATTTGACCGGCAAACTTATATTTGTTCTTTAGCTTTTACCCATGACCTGGATTTAAAAATCGCAGCTTTAGCACTGAAAAAAGAATTTGCTTATTTAGGCGTTATTGCAAGCAAAAATAAAGCACGAAAAATCTCTAAAGCTCTG
Source organism: Bacteroidales bacterium (assembly GCA_015489395.1). Classification (GTDB taxonomy): domain Bacteria; phylum Bacteroidota; class Bacteroidia; order Bacteroidales; family S143-33; genus S143-33. The sequence goes on along the minus strand of WFZV01000226.1, from coordinate 1,902 downwards.
CAAGAGCAATATGGATTTACACAACAACAAATCGAAAAAATCGATATGCCAATGGGCATACCGATTAAGGTCGAGACACCAGCTGAAATAGCTATTTCTGTTTTGGCTAAAATTGTCGATTTAAGAAATAAATTTAAACATAATGATAAATCCATCAACACACAACGAACTTTACAAATTACTGAATATCAGACGAACAGCAACCAAAAAGCAGATTGAGCAGGCTTATAAAAAAGCTTCCCTGCGAGCTACTTTAACCAACAATCCAGATCGAAAACAACTCTTTCAACATTTACGAAAAATCGACCGGGCATTTGAAACCCTGAGCGACCTTACCAGCCGTAGCAAGTACGACGCATTGGAAACTTATCATTTTATTCAAAATTTTGCATGGAAAAAGCATCGTCTCTCCGAACGCGACTTGCCTAAGTTTGAGCGTTTTTGGTCACAACATCACATCAATAAAGAACTGAACGAAAATTTAGATTTCGACAAATTTGTGCCAGAATATGACTTAATCTGGTACACGCCATTTTACGAAGAATATTTCTTTAAACAGGTGGAGAAAAAAGAGCAGCAATACACTCGGGTACATGATTTGTTTGCTTCCTTAAAACGTTCGATTTTCGTAACAGCAATTACTGCGACTTTAGCATTAATCGTGGGAGTAGCGATGATTGTCGTTAATTTGAACTTTATCGTAGCATTGTTTTTAATACTGGCAGGGGCTTTGGGGCAGGTAAATGTGTTTTTACTTGTAAAGCAGCTTATGACTTTAGAGAAACAATCGAAAATACAACAAGTTACAGTGGTTGATAAATGGATAAAAGTTGTACCGCGCGCATTATCGAAGTCGGTTAAGTATCAGTATTTTGTAGCATTTAAATACAATGGACAGGTTTATTACCAGCAGGTTTCTAAAGACGAGTTTTTCAAAATAAAAACCGGCACTGCTGTAAAGGCTGTGGTAATGCCAGAATCGCAAGCAGTACCGGCAGTGATAAGGCTTGAGATTGATTAACCCGGAATAATCTTTGTGCCGTAGGATTTGTCGTAAAGTTTTGAAGCTTCGGTGATTATAGCTTTATTTCCGCCGTTTTTAATGTAATTGATGCAGGCTTCGATTTTGGGTTTCATATCTCCTTCGCCAAAAGCTCCCTGTTCCATCAATTTAAGTGCATCAGAAACAGTCAGCTGGTCTAAAGCTTTTTGGTCAGGCGTGTTGAAGTTTACGTAAACATACGGAACGTCGGTCAAGATGTAAAATTCGTCAGCTTTAAGGTCAGATGCTAAAACAGAGCTTGCCCGGTCTTTGTCGATAACAGCTTCGACGCCAAAGAGTTGTCCGTTTTCTTTACGTGCAACAGGTACTCCTCCTCCGCCAACTGCAATGACAATGAAATTTTGTTCTAAAAGTGATTTAATTGCAGGTAGGTTAACGATTTTCTTAGGCCATGGAGAAGGAACAACGCGACGCCAGCCACCGGGTTTTTTAGGACTTGGTTTAAAAATCCAGCCTTTTTCTTTAGCGATTTTGTCGGCTTCTTCTTTTGAGTAGATTTTACCTACTTGTTTTGTGGGATTCTGGAAAGCCGGGTCGTTGGGGTCGACTTCGACTTGCGTAACAAGTGTAGCCACCTGTCGTTCAATGCCTTTTTGTTTCATCACGTTGAGTAAAACTTGTTCAAGCATATAACCGATTCCGCCCTGTGAGTCGGCACCACACACGTCTAAAGGCATTTGAGGAATACCGTATTTTTCTTCGCCTGCGTCGTTGCGCATCAGGATATTTCCGACCTGCGGTCCATTTCCGTGGGTTATGACCAGGTTGTAACCTTGTTCAATGAGAGTTACGACGTGTTGGAGGGTGTCAGTAGCGTTTTGGATTTGTTCGTCAATAGT
>WFZV01000225.1 GCA_015489395.1 Bacteroidales bacterium | reverse complement strand
GTATGAAATGCAGATTTTTACTGGTTTTAGCGATTTTTAGTTTTTCGTTAATGTTTTCGCAAAGTCTGGATTACAGGCTAAAAACTGAAAAAGATTTAGTTTTACTGCTAAACCGCAGGAATTTTTTGCCGCTAAAACGTTTAGATACTCTCAGGATTAATGTTACTTCCGATGGTTATGCTCAAAACTTGATTAATGCGTTAAACCGGTATTCGATCTGGACTGCAAGCAATTATAATTTAGCAATTGTAGGTATTTACGATTTAAAAAGTTTTGACTTTTCACTGGTTAACAGACCATTCATTGCAATTGTTTTGGACACAAATGTTCGTGATATTTCGGATTTGGTTAAAAATAAGCTGGTTAAAGCGATAATCTGGACCAATAGTCCTGACTCATTACATCAAGATTACGCAATGCAGCTGATTTTCGGCGCCGTAGGCGCCACGGGCAAATTAAAGCACGATGTTTTGCCGTTTAAAAAAGATTTTGGCCTTCATACGCAAGGCGGATTACGGCTCAAATACACTATTCCGCAGGAAGCCGGCTTAGACTCTGCGTTTATTTATCGAAAAATCGACTCAATAGCGCAATTAGGCATAAAAGTTCACGCTTATCCTGGCGTACAAATCCTGGCAGCTGTATGGGGAAAAGTTATTTTTTACAAAGCGTATGGGTATCATACGTACGATAGTCTTGTGCCTGTGCAAATGACTGATTTGTACGATTTAGCCTCAATTACAAAAATCGCAGCAAGTGTACCGTGTTTGATGAAGCTTTACGAACAGGGCAAAATCAAGTTAAATTCGCGATTAGGGGATTTGTGTCGATGCGTCAGGCACAGTAATAAAGACACAATTAAATTAATCAATGCACTGACGCATCAGGCGCAGTTGACCCCATGGATAGCTTTTTGGCGATATACGGTTAACCGTCGAGGTCAACTGCGCCGGCGATTTTATCGCCGACACAAATCCCGCCGTTTTCCGTACTTAGTAGCAAAGCAAATTTACGACGGGAAACGAGTTAGACGGCTTATTTTCAGAAAAATTCGTAAAAGTCCGCTTCTTCCGCAAAAAACGTATAAATACAGCGACCTGTCGTTTTACCTTTATCCCACGATTATCGAAAATCTCACAGGCCAGAGCTTTACCCGTTGTTTGTACGAAAATTTTTATCATCCGCTTGGTGCTTATCATTTAGTCTTTAACCCGTATAAATATTTTCCCTTAAGTCAAATCGTGCCAACAGAGTACGATTCGCTTTTCCGCCATCAATTGGTACATGGCACAGTACATGATGAAGGTGCAGCTATGATGGGAGGTATTTCAGGGCATGCCGGACTGTTTGGAAACGCTGATGACCTGGCTAAACTAATGCAAATGTATCTAAATTACGGCACCTATGGCGGACATCGCTTTTTGAACGACACCACGGTAAAACGCTGGACAAGCTATCAATTCGCCGAGCAAGGCAACCGCCGCGGGCTGGGTTTTGACAAGCCGCTTTTGCAGCATCCCGAACGTGGCACCCCATCGCCAATGGCAAGTCCCCTGAGCTTTGGACATACAGGATTTACAGGTACATTTACCTGGGTAGACCCTCAAAATGGCTTATTGATTGTGTTTCTGTCAAATCGAGTGTATCCCACGCGCAAGAACCGCAATTTAATCAAATACAACATCCGGACCCAGATTCACACTGTTTTATACAAGGCATTACAGAAAAGACAGGGAAAGAAATAAATGCTCAATGTTTAAGTTCCTCAAGCTTTAAACATGAATTCAATACAAAAATCAATGCGCTTTGTAATGACCGTAACAAGACACTAAAAAAACGATTTTGTTCTCAAAATCAACTTAATAAATTAAACGGTGTTTTGGGAAAATTTAAGAGCTAAAACCCTGGCGGTTATAATAATATTTCTTCGTAGTTGGTTTTTGGTAGCATTGTCAATTTTTAGAATCCCCAAAACTATCAGGAGAGCAAAATAAATTTCAGCATTCCTTTTAAGTTCAGAATAAAGTAATTTTCGTTTCTTTAGAGAGAGTTTTATTTCTTTATTTATCCATAGATCAGCAACTAAAAAATAAAACAAAAATTTCAAATAATTTTTCGTGTATTTCTCAAAATCATCACCAAGGCTTAACTGTTGATAATCAAAACCTTTCAAAACATAAACAAACTTATCTTTTATTGCTTCAAATGAGTCGGCCATCAAATCATATACTTCAAAATATAGCTTCTTAAGCCGTGACAGAATAAAAAACTTTTTCCTTTTTATAACTGGATAATGCAGCTGGTTTATTATTTCCGAAAAAATCTCACCATTAGTATTAAGCATTTCTAAAAATAAAATCAATAATTTATAAACTGCTTCAAAAGTTTTATCAAAATTCTGAAATTCAACCTTTTTTACCTCGTTTTTTATCTTTTCTACAATGGTTTTTATCTTCTCTAAAAACTCGTACAAATCCCTGTCAGCTCCATTTTTTACTTGACTCTCCTGTAAGATTAAAAGCAAACTGAATAAAAATGTGATATGTTTTGATTCTAAACCCATTAGAATAATTTTTAAAAGCAAAAGTCAAGTTTATCCTGTCTCATATTTTTTTAAAAGTTTAAATCATTTCTTAAACCGGCGGGCAATTTCAGGCTTCATGTAAGGCAAAAGGTCTTTATAAGAAATTTTAAACTCTAATTCGCCTTCTGAATAGCCAGCAATCGTTCCCATGTGATATAGGAATCTAACGCTATCAGCTAAGAAGCAGTAAGTATCAGGCAAAGGCACTTCCTTACCATACCACTGCTCATACTCCTGTACAACTTCGTCCAGATTAGGTTTGACAAACTTTTTAATAAAATCATCTTTAGAGATTTTAAAAACATCACCAAAAGTCAATAATTTTCCTGTGATTAAATCAAAATTATAGAAAGTTGTTGAATACACAGGATGCGCACCCCCAAGATACTCATAATCATATTTTTCGACAGCTAAGATAGCATTCCCCTGATAATCCATATCAGTTCCGATTTGATATTCGTAATTATAAGGATATGGGTCATCTGTAGATGCAGCATTTTTAATATCGTCTTTCCACAAACCTTTTATTCTGTTTAAAAGAGCTTTTCTTTTTTCCAGTGTTACAAAATTTGTATCGAAAATTATCTTATTTAACTGTCTTTGAATTAGTTGACCCGCTTTTGGAACAGGAAAAGCAACTGGATAATCAGCATCAAATTTAAACGAAAAAGTTACATATTCTTTACCAAAAGGCACAGAATCCCTGTCGAGAAGCTTATAATGCCTTGTTTTTACCCATTTTTTATTCTTTTCTCCCAGCGTGAAGTTAAAACTTTTTGATTTACTGCCATTATACCAAACACCTGAATAAATGCCAGATTTGTTAAATTTTCCGTCAAAAACATCAGAAATTTGACCATTTTTAGTTTTGCCTGTTAATTGCATATTATTACCATCGTAAGTTCCGGTCAAATAAATATATTGGCCGACTTTGTCGTAATACATCGTGCCTTTAACGCTGCTGCCATAAATAAAAATATTCACAG
>WFZV01000224.1 GCA_015489395.1 Bacteroidales bacterium | reverse complement strand
GTTTTTGGCATCAATAGCAAAATTTACAATAGGCTCAGTCAGATAAAAATATTTAATTAAGTTACCATTCCAGTCAAAAACAAGTATTTTTTTGCATTTAAAGTATGCCGTATCTCCAACAAAATTTCCATTATAAAGTGCAAAAATGTATTTCTTGTATGTTTTAACAGTTTTATAAGCCCACTTGCTTTTTTTCTCAGTAGTAGCATAAGCTGTAGAGCTAGTAACTTTTGAAGGATTAAAATCATAAAGTTTAATATTATCCGGACCTTTTGCCCTAAAAATCAAATTACCTGTTGTATCATATATTTCTATCAAATCTAAATATGTATAAAAAGCAGCAAATTTTCTTTTATCAGGTGAAACAGCAATTGTATTGTCATAGGCAGTATTTATGTAGTAAATATTGTTTTCATTAATATTTTTGAAGTTAAATTGTCCTATTTTTCTTAATATCCTGAAACTCGTATCCTGGATATAAAATTTATCTTTTGTGTGAAGATTAACAGAAATAAATTTACTATCATCTATCATGCATTTGATTGCACTAAAACCTTGACCTAATGTTAATGATTTTATTGGCTTAGGATTAGATTTTTTTATTATATCGGACTTTTTAAAGATTAAAAAGTAATTAAACTGATAACCATCATAAGCATAGAGTAGGCTGTCTGTCACAAAATTTATATAAAAAAGATAAGTCATTTCTCCTGGACCTTGCCCCTTTCTTATGGTTCTACGCACAATTTTCCCTGTAGTATCAGTAATTATTAACTGATAGTTAGCATAAGGGTCCACAAAATAAAGAAGACTATCATTGAAGCGCATATCATTACACAAATTTATATCCAAACTATCCACAAATTTTAGTTGTAATGTATCTGACGATTTAAAATCTGAGATTGTAAAAGTCTTAATGGAATTTTCTGTGTCTTTTTTCCCTGCTTTTTGACATGAGAAAAAGATTGATAAAATTAAAATAAAAAGAATTAAACCCTTTGTTTTCATAGCCTTAATGTTTTAAAATTGATTATAAATAGGCTGCCTAAAAGCGGTCTGTTTCCACTCTTAGACAGCCATGATTTATTTATATTTACTATCTTTGCTCACCTCTAATTATTTGTATTTTTGAGTATAGGAATAGTGAAACTTATTTGAACTCCGTCTTCTGATTCAACAGTAACAGAACATCCATCTCCTGAAAGCTTACATGGAACTTTTATTACCTTAACGTTTGCCAAAGCCTTTTTATTCTGCAGCATAGTTGGGTTGCTTTGATTGGCGAACCCGGCCAGACCTGCAATGGCCAGTACTACTGCCAGAGCAGCCAGTGCGATTTGTTTTTTTAATTTTTCATGGCTTTAGAATTTTAATGTTTTGTAATTTTTCTGGGAATAATCAAAGATTTATGTCGGCATTTAATTTTAAATGTTCCCAATAGAAAAAAAAATGAAGTTATTTAGTCAAGTATCTTTTTATGTTTTATAGCATATTTTTTAAAATAATAAAAAATAAATTTAGAAAACTTGATTAGTAGGTAGTTATAAATTAAAAATAAAACTTTTTTGTTTATCTATCATATTTTAAAAACTACTATGATACACATCCAGTATGTCTGGAAGAACTCCAATAATTTAAAGACCTACAAGATAATCTTGAGAATGCGAAGCGTTTCATCCGGGTTTGATAAACTAAGCTTATCTATTGATTAATTTGGGTTTAAGCAGCTTAGTTCTTGTGAGTTTCGCTGATTTTCAGTTGCTTGTAGTAGTTTCGAAAACGTAATGGAATTTAGAAAAACTTGTTTCTGTGCTTTTCGAGAAGTTTTACCCGTGCTATTTGTGACGAAAAATGAATTTGTCAAAATGCAGGCTTAAGCCGAAAGTATGTACAGCAGAGGTGAGATAACGCTCATAAGCATAGCTAATGTCGATTTTTGAGGTTTTAAACAAAAGTCCTGCGCTAATGCCACTAAGTGTATTTACAGTCGAGAGATTTAATTCTCGCACACGCCGGAAATTATAGCCAAACATTACATAGAATTTTGGGTTTAGCATCAGTTCTAACCCGAAATGTAAATGTCTCAAAATTTCATCGCTCGTTTTGCTGATTAAGCTCCAGAGGCCCGTAGTATCAGCAGTTTGAGATTCTAAATTGTCGATTGTTGAGGTATAGCGCAGTTTCCAATAATTTAGATAATCAAAAGTAAAATTGAATCGGAATGGAGAGTGTTCGAATTTGCCAGTGAAACCTGCAGTAAGATTAAACGGTAACGGCTCAAGCTGTGAGCTGTAAGCTTTGAGTTGTCTGCCAATGTTTCTAAAGGCAATAGCAAAATAATTATTTTTCGAAGCATGAATTAACAACCCAACGTCGAGAGCATAGCCATACGAACGGTAATTTTGCAGGGAAGAGAAAACAGGTTTAAAATTCACGCCAAAGGTCAGAACGCTGTCAAAGGCATAGCTGTATGTTAGGTATGGTGCGATTTCTGAAGCAGAGAATTGTCCCAGGTAGTTTTGTTGTTCGTCGTATTGGTCGAATTTCCCGTAGTTAATGTAGTGAACGCCAAAGGCAAGGTTTCCGTATTTTTCCAGGTTAATGGCATAGGTAAAGTCGCCTAAGTTTATGCCTGCAAAGTAGTTTTTATAGCTAATCGCAAGAGTTTTGTTTTTAGAAGAGTCCAGCAGGGCAGGGTTGTAGTAAATCAGCTGTAGCGAAGCGGGATTAGCAATGACTTTTCCGCCCAGAGCAGCTGCGATTGAAGAGTTATTTAGTTCTAAAAATTGGTAAGTATATCGACCGCCGATTTGTGCAAAAAGAGTTTGCGTACATAATGCAAAAATCAAGCTTAAAAAAACAAATCGTCTCATTTAAACAATTGTTTTGCAATGGTTATAGCTGCTAATTTAGGCGTATCTATCGTAATATCAAAAATTATTGCCTGATTAACATAAAATTTCCATAGTACCTGGTTTACATAACGTTTTCGTACAGACCAGATCATGTTTTTACGCAACGAAAACAAGGTTTCTAAAGTACTTGCCCAGCCTTTGTCCTGCAGTTCCAGGATGCCAACTTCGTCAACTAAAAGCATTAGTTTATATACGTTGTCTTTCAGCACTTGATTGCCGAATTTTACACCTTCGTGCGTAAAGTAAAAGTTTCGCGTTTTATAATAATATTCGTCTAATTTGCGGTTTGTGCAGAGCAAAACTTCAACTCCAGTATTAACGTCGCGGACATAGTAATCAATGATGTTGTTGTGAAGTTTTTTCACAGTGATAATACCGCCTAAGCTAAGGTCCATTTCAGTGAGATATTTGGCTAATTCAGTCATAAATTGCGTTTTACCACTATTTCGATCGCCCTCGATTATAAAGAGTTTGCGTAGAATTATTTTTTGTTCAAAGAAATCTACAAGATTAATCGTGGAATAAATCATTTTCTTTAAAAATCCGATATTTAGCTTGTTTTTTGTAATTGCCTCGACAAATCGCGGTAATGTTGACGATGCTAATTTGAGCGTGAGATAAAGGTTGTTAAACCCACGTCGAAGTAGAAAAGATTTTATTAGAGGTGTACGTATTTGTATGCTTAAAATCGAGAAAAAAGCTATTACTACCAATGCCCTTAGAATAAGCTTTAAACCAATAATAATCGCTTCTAAATTAACATGAAAAGCGTCGAATTCGACATAAAACAGCACAGCAAGCACCCAAAAGATAAATAATTGTATCCATAAGCTTGGTTTCTTGAAATATCGAAAAGCCTCTGGATAAAACGAATAAAAAAGCACTCCAGAAGCTAAAATAAATGCTACTGACAGCCAAAAAGGTAAGCTTTTAATCGACCAGATTAAAAATGCAGTCAAAGCAATATTTAAAAATAACTTTAACCATACAGCTTTGTCGTTTTTATACTCAAACATTTTTTTGTTTCTCAGCGAAAAGCTTGCTACATCTGCTTTTGAGTAATGTTGCTTAACCTCCCGGGCGTACAAGTAACCAATGACAGCTCCCAGCGCGCCGATGACTCCAAATAAAACGAAAATCAACAAAAGCGCTTGTAATGAATTAATGTGCTGGATATGAAGCAGTTTTACC
>WFZV01000223.1 GCA_015489395.1 Bacteroidales bacterium | reverse complement strand
TTGCAGTCTGAATTTTTAAGGAAAAATTTAAAACTATACCAAAAGATGTATTTGACCAAAGAAATTAAAAAAGAAATTTTTAGCAAGTACGGTAAGTCTGAAAACGACACAGGTAGTCCTGAGGCTCAAATAGCTTTATTCACTTACCGTATCAATCATCTCAACGAACATCTTAAAACTCATAAGCACGACTATCGCACACAGAGAGCTTTGCTTAAATTGGTTGGTAAACGTAAAAAATTGTTGCGTTATCTCAAACAGCGTGACATCGAACGTTACCGTAAGATTATCAAAGAACTTAACTTGCGTAAATAAGCTCACTTTCGTCGGGCTGACCCCATTTGGCTGTTTCTTGAGCTTCTCAAGAGACAGTTGACTTTTTATTATTGGTCAGCCCATTTTTTATTTTTAACTTTATCATGCAAAAATCTAAAACCTTTAATTATGAATTACTACGATTTCCCGCCAAAAACTATACAAAAAACCATTAAAATAAGTGACGACAGACCTCCTATTATTATTGAAACAGGTAAATTGGCTAAACAAGCAGATGGTTCAGTTGTTGTTAAGTACGGCAAAACTATGCTTCTTGCCACTGTCGTTTCTGCACAGGAACCCCGTCCAGACGTAGATTTCTTGCCTTTGCAAGTCGAGTATATGGAAAAATTCGCTTCATACGGCCGTTTTCCTGGTGGCTTTTTTAAACGTGAAGGTAAACCTTCTGAACACGAAATTTTAGTCGCACGCCTGGTCGATAGAGCTTTACGTCCTTTATTCCCTAAAGATTATCGAAATGACACTTTTGTTGTAGTCCAATTAATCTCTGCCGACAAAGACATCATGCCCGATTCACTGGCAGGACTTGCTGCTTCTGCCGCTCTGATGGTCTCAGATATCCCCTTCGACGGCCCAATGGCTGAAGTCCGCGTTTCTCGCATCGACGGCAAATTCGTCATAAACCCTGGATTTGAAGAAAACGAAAAAGCTGACATCGATCTTATGGTCGGCGGTACTGAAGATAGCATCGTTATGGTCGAAGGCGAAATGGACGAAGTTTCTGAAGACGAAATGTTAGAAGCAATTAAATTTGCACATCAATACATCAAAAAACTTTGCCAGGTACAAAAAGAATTAGAACAAGAAGCCGGTACCACCGAAAAACGCGATTATCCTAAACTGCCAGAAGACCCAGAAATCGAACAAAAAGTCAGAGAATTAGCTTACGATAAAATTTATCAAACAGCTAAAAGCTTTATCGCTGACAAACACAAAAGAAAAGCTGCTTTTGACCAGATTAAAGAAGAAGTTATCGAACAACTTGACCAATCATTAACAGATTTAGACGAAGAAGAAAAAGCTGAAAAATTAGGCATTGCAGACCGCGCATTCCATGACCTGATGCGCGAAGTAATCCGTGAAATGGTGCTTAACGAACGTGTTCGCGTCGATGGACGTGAATTAGACGAAATACGCCCTATCTGGTGCGAAGTCGATTATCTGCCTTCTGCTCATGGCTCTGCCATTTTCTCTCGTGGCGAAACAATGTCTTTATCTACTGTCACACTTGGCTCTAAATTGGACGAACAGGTCATCGACGAAGTACTTATACAAAGCCGTGAAAGATTCGTACTTCATTACAATTTTCCACCATTTGCTACAGGCGACCCAAGACCATGGCGCGGTATTTCTCGCCGTGAAATAGGTCACGGACACCTGGCACAAAGAGCATTAAAACGCATGATTCCGTCCGAAGACGAATGCCCTTACACAATCCGCGTTGTATCAGACATCTTAGAATCCAACGGCTCTTCATCTATGGCTACAGTTTGCGCAGGCACTCTGGCTTTGATGGACGCTGGCGTTAAAATCAAAAAACCTGTCTCTGGCATTGCAATGGGACTTATTACTGATCCTGAAACCGGACGTTGGGCTGTTCTTTCAGACATCTTAGGCGACGAAGACCACCTGGGCGACATGGACTTTAAAGTTACTGGTACACGCGACGGCCTTACTGCTTGCCAGATGGACATTAAAATCGAAGGACTTAATTACGATATTCTCAAACAAGCCTTAGAGCAATCGAAAAAAGGCAGACTCTACATTTTAGACAAAATGCTGGAAACCCTGCCAGAACCTCGACCAAATTATAAACCTCATGCACCTAAAATCGCTCGTATCACTATACCAGCACAAATGATTGGTGCCTTAATCGGACCTGGCGGCAAAATCATCCAAAAGCTCCAGGAAGACACAAATACTGTAATTGTCATCGAACCCGAAGACGAAGTCGGTGTTGTTTACATTACCGCACAAGACCAGGAAGGATTGGACAAAGCTGTAAAATTTGTACAACGTTTTAACCAGGTTCCAGAAGTAGGAAAAGTTTACACAGGCATTGTCAAAGAAATACATCCAAACTGGGCAATTGTCGAATTTATACCCGGTATTACGGGCTTACTGCATAAATCTCAAATCGATTACAAATACGTTGCTGATGTATCTGATTACCTGTCTGTTGGCGACGAAGTCAAAGTAAAACTTATTGAATACAACAAAGACGAAGGTATTATCCGTCTTTCCCGCAAAGCTTTACTTGAAGTACCAGAAGATTATCAGCAGCATCGCCAAAATCAACATAACCGTCAAACAAATAATCCGCAACACCGCAGCGGACGACGCCCTAATCCGCACAATAAAACAAATTTTAACAATAATTATACACAAAATCGCAATTACGATAATAACAAAAGAAATAGTGAAAATAACCAATAAACTTAACCACAAAAATTGATTTTAATTGTGCCGCAAGGTTAATCCTTGTGGCTTTTTTTTAATTATTTTTACAAAAACAACTACAACCCAAAATTGACATTATGGGAAAACCCAAAATTTCCATAGCAGTACCTATTTATCACGGCGAAAAGTTTTTAAAACAAACACTGGACAATATCTTAGAACAAGATTTTAAGGATTATGAAATCATTATAACGGATAATTCCCCGGGAGGACAAGCTGAAAAAATTGCAACAGAATACTCACTAAAGTATGATTTTATTCATTACATTAAACATAAACAAAATTTTGGTGCTTTTGAAAACTGGAATAGTGCGGTAAAATATGCGAAAGGTGAATTTTTTATCTTTGCTGGCGCTCACGACCTCTGGGAAAAAAACTTTTTATCTACTTTATATAATTGTCTAAAAAACAATCCTCAAGCTGTATTGGCTTACGCTCCTTCTGTAATTTTTAAATACGATATAACAAAACCAGAAAAGCGACTTAGCTTTTTCGATACTTCATTTCTTAATCCTATTTCAAGAGTAAACATGATTATCTGGGGACTTCCTGAAGCACAATATGGACTTATCCGAACAGAAATAATAAAAAAGACCCATTTACTTAAACAAATAGTAGGTGCAGATATTCTCTGGTTGGCAGAACTAAGTCTATGGGGCGATTTCATTGTCTGCAACAATACAATGAGATTCAGGCGAGAAATAAGATCAGAAAATAATTATTATCAGCAAATGACACGATACTTCAAGACTTTATTCAAGAAAAAAAGAAAACGACTATTTCCAAATTTAGTGCTACTGTTAAATTTTTGGATGGTTCCTTTTTCGCGTAAAGATTTGAAACTTAGCACAAAATTGTACTTGCTTTTAGACATTATGCTTAATAGCACTCTCAAATTACTACCTATTATTTTAACCAAAGACCTAATTCTTTTGTTTAAAAAATGCAACTGCAAATAAAAAAGGCGGGGTTGCCCCGCCTTTTTTAACATCTACTGTATATTTTTTACTCAGACTTCTTGTTTCCGCCTAATGTAATTGCTAACGAAATTCTTACAGTACCTGCCAGAGGACTGATTTTATTTATCGGAATTAAGTAAGAAAAATCAAAGTCAAAGGCCGAATAACGCAAACCTACACCAGCAGTCATATACTGACGGTTGCCTTTGTATGGACTTTCGTAAAAATATCCAAATCGGCCGAAAAACATGTTGTTGAACGAATATTCTAAACCTGTGCTAAGCGTAAATTCGCGGATTTTTTCCTTAAAACCTAATGGTGCGTCATACAGCGAGTGTATCATACCAGAAATAACCGACATATTTGCAATATCAGTGCCGGCAATAATATTACCGTTTTCATCACGAATAGGTGGCGTCGGTACAAGTAATTTATTGATATCCAAACCGAACGAAATTTTATTATAATCGTCTAAATTATAACCAACTACGCCGCCAAAACGCATATTAGCAGGTATAAAACTTGGAGTCAGCGCTGAACTGTATGAAATTTTCGAACCTAAATTCGACAAAAACAACCCAGCACTTACGTCTAAATTCTGGAACTCTTGTGTATAGTAAAAGCCCAAATCTCCAGCAAAAGCTATACCCGGCTTAAAGTCAATACCACCTTGCGAAAATCCCTGGGTCAAATTCGAATAAATAAACCGCAAAGCTATCGAACCAGCAAAATGTTCGCCCAATTTCATGGCGTACGTAGCATCAAAAGCAAAATCATTCGGACGAACCTGGGCTAATTCTTCTCCCAATTCATTGGTCAAAGTAATTGAACCAACGGTAAAATATCTCAATGAAGCAGCAAAAACCTGACGGTCATTTAAACGATAAAAGCCTACCAGCTGACTCAAATTTATGCCATTGACAATCTTCCTTAGCCATGGTGTGTACGATAAGCCGATAGCATATTTTTTGTCTAAAAACGCATATTTAGCTGAATTCCAGTAAATAGAATAAATATCCGGACTGGTAGCAACGCCTAAATCTCCAAGAGCGCCACCACGAGCATCTGGTGTTATGTTCAAAAAAGGAACTGCTGTTGAAATAGGTCGTGCATTATTCAAGGTCAAAGTATCTGTCTGCGCAATTCCGTAAAAAGTGAAAGATAAAAGTATAAATAAAATAGCCGCAAATTTTTTTCGACTTGACATGGGTGTATGGATTTTAAAGTTTTTTCAAAGTTATGATTTTTTTCGTAACAGAAAAATCTAAATTAAATTTTTAAAAGCTTGCCAGTGTACTTTGCTATTTTGCCGTCTGAAGTTTTCACAGTTAAAATATAAATATAAACGCCACGTCCAATCTTTTGTCCGTAATCATCTAATCCATCCCAGTAAATCGGTCCTATTAGATACGAATTCGTTAGCATCCGACGGCTGATAGACCTGACCAAACGTCCAGAGAGCGAAAAAATCTGTATTTCAAAACTTATCTGCTTTCCAACCTGGTTTATTTCAAAGTAAAAAGCAGTCCTGTCGACAAACGGATTCGGATAATTTAAAACGTTATGCAGAGCGATTTTGTTGTCTTTTACCACGTAAAATTCAATAGTTTTTTCAGAAGCATTGTTTAACAAATCAAAAGCTTTGAGCGTCAAGGTATGTTTTCCTGGCGAAAGCTTGGCCAATGAATATTTCAAAACTCCACTATTGTACGAGTCTAAGTTGCTTTCAAAATAATCGTTCACAATATACGTTTTTCCGTCTAAAATCAAACGCAACTCATGTCCCATGCCCCAATTTGTAGTATTAATCCCGGTTTGATCTGAAAGATAAGCCAAAACAGTAGGATTTTGGTCTGTCACAGAGCCATTTACAAAATTCGTATCATTCAAAAACAATCGTATCTGTGGACCTTGATGGTCGTTTATCGTGGTGTCGGGCTTACCGCCAATCACAAAACTTTTTGCCCCAAGTGCTTCTAAACTGCCGCCATCTGCAGCATAAAAAACAGCTTTACCTACGCCGTAATTGTAGTCAATATCTTTAGGCACAATAAAAGTAAGCGAAAAATGTCCGTTCCTGACACTTACTTTGCCATTAAACACAATGTTTTTATAGTCTTTATACTGAAAAGCACCAAGATTATCATTATTCAAAGTCCAGTAATTTTGCGGTTTATCATAGACAGTTGCATACAAAACACCATTAAAATTCGACAAAACATTTCCCAACGTATCTTCAACACTGCCAGTAATGGTAACTCTGGATAAAGCTGTCAAAATATCCGGCTTAATAGAATCAACAACGACTTTATTTTCAGGGTAAGTTAGTTTCAAAGCAGGGTCGCCCAATAACGCAAATTCATGGACATAATAGCTGTTATAGTCAAATTTTGCGCGTCTGACGATTTCACCAAACGAAATTTTATGTCCATTTTGCCGGTCAAAGGCATGGTCAAACATGCCGTAATTTAGATAAAAATTCACCGACGAATACGAAATCCTCGTGGTGGTTAGCATTGCTATAGCCCCACCTTGTGGATTAAGCACCAGCTCTTCGCCTGCAGACCTTACGATTTTAGTTGGTTCATAAATATCATATCGTCCAAATTCGCACGTACCGGTTATAAAAAAGCTCAAGCGGTTTAAATTCTTCCATTGTCGCACGTCTGAAATTGTAATTACTCTTTCAGAAGCTAAAACAGTCTCATTTCCATGACCTAAGTAACTAATAATCAAGCTACCTTCCTGCACCCGGTTTTTTATATCCAAAACAGCTCCTGGGTACTCTTCACCGCCGAAATTGATTTGTGCAGGATAAGCGTCCAGATATACCTTTTTAACCTTATATTCAGGATTTTTAGCGTAAATGTTATAGCTTGTCTGTTCGGCGTCTTGCATAAAAATATTTTGAGCAGCATCGTCGGCTATCAGCACTAAGTAATTTTTCCAGTTGGTTTTATCCTGGTATTTAAGATAAAATTCGATTTTTCTCGCTACATTATTTGCCTGTTGTTCAGTTTCTACAGGTAAACGGCCGATGTTTAAATCACATAGTCCTTGATTTGAATTTGTTATGTCTCCTTCGTTTGAGTCCATCATAGTAAAGAAATCGTCGCTAACCATTGTCAGATAACCGTCTGTATTAAGCGAATTCAAGGTTTGATAAGTGGGAATAAAGAGCGGATTATTCTTTGCAGGTTTGTTTTTGTAACTGCCATCGCCCAACAGCAAGACCCATTTAAGTTTAGAATTAGGTTTCCAGTAAATAGCACGGATAAAATTCCGTATAGCAACAAGGTCAGGTATGCCACTTGAAAATTCGTTATAAATCTGGTCTGTTGTAACGACTTTCACGTTTAAATGCTGAACTTGAGTGTGCAGATTGGCGATTTTGTCAGCAGCAGCTTTAAATTTTGGATGAGTAATAATCAGCATTTGCGTAGCAGCAGAAATAGCATGAATGTTTTGATTTGGGATATGTCCAAGCCCGTTGCCTTTTAGTACAGGCATTAGGGCTTTGTCGGGATTAAAAGCAATAAACTGCCGCAAAGTATCTGTTTTAGCCACAAACCAGGCTGTGGAGCCATTTATATTTAATTTCATTCGTCTGGGGTGGATAGGGTCTGTAATGTCCCAAACCTGCGTCTGGTTAGTCACGCCGTCGATAACAAACTTTGTAACTTTACCATTTCCAGTAGACTGTGGGTCGCTGAAAAACACGAAATCGTCATCTAAAACCAATTTTCGGTAAGCATTTACCACGATATAGTCAAGTAGTCCCCGATCATTTGTTGTACTGCCCTGGTAACGCAATGTAATTTGTATCTGGTTTGTATCTGTTGGGGTAAAATTAAGAACCTTTTTCCTGTAATAACCCCAATCTGTACCTATTTGCCCAGAGACAGCCGAAAAATGAATGTAAGTAGAATCATTGCCACTTATTAGCCAGAAGTAAGCATAAGAAAAAGTTCGTCCAACTACAGCAACAAGAGCCTTTGCTGGTTTTTGTAAGATATTGTGTGCAGGGAAAGAATAAACTTGCTTTGTGTCGTAATGATAAACTTTGGAACAGAACCAGATACGACCTGACTTGAGTATGTTATACTGGTCTTTTTCGTAATCGTCATACCACAAATACTGATTTGATTGATTTGTCACAGCATTGTTTTCTTCATTGTCAAAAGCCATAACATTGTCATAGCCAGTGTTTTTGTCCGTCAGGAAGTAATGGGCTGTGTCGCTATAATCGTGGGTTACACGGTTAAACATTTGCAAAGTAGAGTCATAGTACCAGCGCGTTGTACCGCGTGCGTAGAATAAAATGTAATTGTCGCCGTAAAAAACTTTATTTTCGTAAAGGTCGTCGGGATATGGGTCTGAATTATTGTAGCCTAATTGGCCAAAGTCATCGCCAAATACCCGTACCTGGCGTGGATTTTGAAAGCCCAAATCTTTTAGTTGTTGATAAGTCAACTTGTAAACGCCGCGCCTGGGTATAGCGATTTTTACCCAATAGCCTGTAGATAGGACAGAGCTATTTTTTACTGTAAAATTGTTTTTTAATTTTTTGGGTGTTAAAATGATTTTAATTGTAAAGGTATCAAGCAATTGCAACTGTCCTGAAGATTTACGTATAGGGATAAAATCCACGATTAGATAGGGTTTATGACGGGCAAAATAAACTTTTGTGTTTATTTTTATTTTATTTGTAATGAGTTGTTGTCCGTAAATTTTGGTGTCAATAGTTTTAAATTTTTTATCGATAAAAAAAGCTCTGGCTTCAGCATAGTGGCTCAGTGGTATAATTTTCTGGTATTTAGGCAGTTTCCATTCATTTTCTTGAATCGAACCTTTAAAAGTCAGGTAATATACTTTTTGGGTAAGGGCTGCGTTTTTAATCTTGAAGCTTTTAACTGAATCCCAGAGGATTTTATCCGAAAAAGTAATTTGTTGGCTGTAAATAATGGAAAAGGAAAAAGTCCAAAATAAGACAAGAGCAATTAACTTGCTGATTTTCATGATTATAAATTTAGTTTTAATTAACAAAATTAAATCACAAGAT
>WFZV01000222.1 GCA_015489395.1 Bacteroidales bacterium | reverse complement strand
TTGAAAATCGGGCTTTATTCAATGGTCGATAACTTAAAGCAGGCCGATAGCGTGAGCATGACGGAATTGTTCAGGTCTGTAAAACAATTATTTAAACAAATTAAAGAACAGAAAGTCCTGGAACTAAAGCGATTAGCGATTCTATCAACTACAACTGAGGATGAGATTATTGACGAGTTTTTGGATTTTCAAAAACAAAAATTGCAATTGGACTTTGAAGTGGAGTTCTGGGGCTGGGAGACTTTGCAGGATATGATTAAAGGTTACAAATATTTCTTGCCAAATACCGACACAGAAGTTGGAACATACGTAAATTATGTGCCGACTGCTAATATTTATCAACTTTTTGGTTATGAGCAGGTTTTGAAACAAATTGACCAGAGGATAGATAGCAGTCTAAATCCTGTTGTTTTGCATAATCCGCTGCATGGAACAGGTCGTACTGCAATGGCGCTTGCGTATGCTTTTCATTACGATTATCAGCGAAAGTTTGATCACTTTGCTTATGTCGAGGCTGTCCAAGACCTGATGCTTGATTTTGTTATGGCGTTCGATGGATATGGGGGATTTGTATATAACCCTGATTTAGACGTAGATACGAATTTCGATTTGTTGCTGGATTATTTGAATAAAATTTCAGGGCGAAATTTGCTAATTATTGATGGAATTTATAATACAGAGCAGGCATCAACCTGTCTAACTATTGCCAACCGTTTGAATTGGAAGATTTTAATTACTTCTAAATTCAGGATTTATAGTTTTGAAAATATCTATTTGAACCATCCTGAGAAAGATGATGCGGTCAAAATTTTTAAGTATTACGCTTCTGATGTTGAAGAAGAGAAGTTGAGGCTGTTATTGGATAAAATTTCGTACCATCCTTTTACGATTGTGCTGTTAGCCAGGTTTTATTCGTACTTTAGTAAGCAAGGGCTTGATTTTGAGCAGTTTTTTGAGATTTTGAACAAAGTCGATAAAAGAGCTTTTAATCTTAAAGTTTATCTTGATAAATCATTGAATAAAAATCAGTTATCACTACAGCAGACGATTTTAAAGCAAATAATGGCGATTTTTGATTATCAGGTTAAGCAATTAACCAGGTTAGAACGACGAATTTTGTTGATAGCCAGCGTTTTACCGTCACAGCTTGTTACGCTTAAGCAGTTAAGGCTTTTTGTGCCGTATGGCAAAGAGGAGGAATTTCAGGATACAGTATTAATGCTTTTGAGTAAAGGCTGGTTAGAAGCAGATAAAGGGCGATTCCGTGTTCCTTCGTATATACGAATGGTCTTGCATAAAAAATTGCGTCCAACTCCTACAAAGTTACGGAGATATTTGCGTTTGCTCACAGAGAAGATTTCGCAGATGACAGTCGAATCGCTTAAATGGGTAAATTTTGCACAGGCATTTATAAAAAGTATATTTCAAGTGACAATTGAAGTGGCAGATTTGGCTTTATATCTGGCAGATTTGCTCGATACAGTGAATCTATGGGATAAAGCAGAGGATTATTACAGATATGCGGCTTATATTTACGAGGAGATGGCAGGTGAGTACGATGATGTGGAGCTGTTTGAGATTCTGGCAGAAATATGGAGACGTCTGGGCGATTATCACAAGGCAATGTATTATGCTCATTTATTGGTTGAATTTTACGAATCTGACGATGAGCCATCGATCGAATTGGGAAGAACGTATAAATTAATCGCAGAGATTTATTTTGCTAAAGCTGATTATAAGAAAGCTGTTTATTATGCTGAAAATGCCCTGGATGTTTACAATATGCTTTTAGACCCTGACGATGAGGAATTTGTAGAGTTAAAGAAGTTTCATCAACAGTTAATTGAACGATTAAATCAAATTTCAAAAAACAAAGGAAAAAATTTTCCCCGTTAATTATAAATCTAAAAAACATTGAGAATGAGAAAAGTGTTTTTATTATTAACCGCTGTTTTGTTGCTAATAAATGGTTTTTCACAGGATTACACAAAAGGTTTTAAATTTTTAAATCAACACAAATATTCAAAAGCAAAAAGAGTCTTTGAAAAAGCCTTGAAAAGCAACTTAAGAGCTGACATAATCGTTGGTTACTTTGGCCTTTCGCGGGTTTATGCAGACTCAAACTCAAATTATTTTGATCTCAAACAGGCTTTTGATTATTACCAGAAGTCATATAAGTATTATCAGGGCGCCCGTTATGCAATTATAAAATATTTAAATAACGTTTACCACATCAATCCCCGTACTTATGATAGTCTAAGCTATGTAGTTTTACTGCCACAATATGAGCAAGCATTGAAATCGCATGATATACAGAAAATCAAGCAATTTATTTATAATTACGAAGGTACACCATTAGCCCAAAAATTACAGCGGTATGTGGATAGCGTAGATTTTGAACAGGCACGAAACGAAAATACAATTTATTCATATCGCAAATTTATCCAGGACCACCCTAAATCTTATTATATCGATACAGCAAAATCGCTGCTTAATGTACTATGGCAAAAAGAGTTTAACCGGGTTTACCGTAGTCTGGATTTAACAGCTATACGACGGTTTGAAATGAAATATCCTGACTATCCCTATAATCAGGACACTGTAATGTTTTACAAAGACCTGGCACACAGGGCTATGTGGCTAAAACTTTATTTGCCGTTTGACTCAACAAAAACCATGGAGTATATCAATTTTGTGAAAGATGCTGCACCTTACGAGCAAGCCTATTTAGCATTATTAAAACTGGCAGAGCCACCAATGCTAAAGCATAATTGGCAAGCAGCTGCTGATACTATTTTGAAGTACAAAAAACTGTTTCCACATAATACGCGGCTTGACTCACTTGTGGCTATTTTACAACGAAAAGAGCGTCCGTTGAAAGTCGAGCCTTTAAAAGGAGATGTCAACACCCCGGATGGATTAGAATTTTTACCTGTTGTTACGGTTGACGACACTACAATGTACTTTTGTGGCGAAGGTCGTGACGATAATTTAGGCAAAGAAGATATTTATGTCACTCATTTTAACGGAAAAATATGGACAAAGCCCAAAATAGTCGAGGATTTATCGTCATTGTGGAGTAATGAGGCTGTACTATCAGCTACAGCCGACGGAAATAGCCTGGTAATCTTTAAAGACGGAGATATTTACATGACACATAAGACAAAATATGGTTGGTCAGACCCTGAACCAATTGAGGAAATAAATACAGATTACTGGGATGCTGATGCTTTTATAACAGCTGACGGCAACGCAATAATTTTTGCTTCTGACCGTCCAAACCCTTCGGGCGATTATCATCCTTTTAATTCTTACTACCACGGAGGTTTTAATGGAAATATAGATCTGTGGGTTGTGGTTAAAAAAAATGGACATTGGTCAAAACCTATAAATCTTGGACAGGTTATCAATACTCCCTATGCAGAGCGCAGTCCTTTCTTGCATCCAGATATGAAAACTTTATACTTTTTATCTGACGGTCATACTACACTTGGTAGCATGGATGTACTTGTAAGCCATAGACTTTCGGATACTTCCTGGACACAATGGTCAAAACCCGTAAATCTTGGCAAGTATATCAATACTCCAAACAAAGAATTTGGATATTACGTGTCTGCAAAAGGCGATATAGCTTATTACTCGCGTGTAGTTAACAATCAGATGGATATTTACACAATCGAAATTCCCAAAAAATTACGACCTAAAATTATTTTACGTATCATAGGGCATGTACGCACGCCGAATGGACAACCATTGGCAGCTAAAATCATCTGGGAAGACCTGGAAAAAGATTCAACTCTTGGACAACTGCAAACAGATCCTAACAATGGCTATTATGTTATAGCCTTGCCGCAGGGGAAAAATTACGGATTTTACATCTCTGCACAGGGATATTACCCTATTTCGTCAAATGTTGATTTACGTAATTATAAAGGCCCAACGACAATCGAACGAAATTTCGTTTTGTACCCAATAAAGCAGATTATAAACGACCAGATTTCCATACGGCTGAATAATATCTTTTTTGACTTTAATAGCGCTAAACTGCGTCCAGAGTCATATCCAGAGCTTAATCGTTTTGCGCGTTTTTTGAAACAGCATCCTGATTTGTTGGTCGAAATTTCTGGTCATACCGACAGCATTGGCACAAAGCAATATAATCAAAAACTGTCTGAACGTCGCGCCCAGGCAGTGAAGCAGTACTTAATTTCGCAGGGCTGCAATCCAAGGCAATTGGTAGTAAAAGGTTACGGCTTTTCACGGCCAGTAAGCAGCAATCAAACCGAAGAAGGCCGCCAGAAAAATCGCCGGGTAGAATTCAAAGTAATTGGCAAATTGGAGAAGAATTAAGTCGTTTTATCGGTTGTTATGGGCTTTTGTGCCTTTACTTATGCAAAAAAAGCTTTTTCGCTGCAAAAAGCTGAACTTTCGCGGTAAAATCCAAACTTAGTCAAGGTTTAAAGTTTCGATAATTTCTGCTATTGCGCTGCAATTGTGGTGTACGGTTGTAGGAAAACGTTGTTTTAGCAAGTCAGGGGCATTATCGACAACGAACGGATAGCGGACAAATTCCAGAAGTTTTAAGTCGTTGAAATCATTGCCAATGGCGATGGTCTGGTCGTAGTTAATGTGCAAAAAATCGCAGAGAATTTTTGCTGCCTGTCCTTTGTTGACCTTTTTGTGGTAAATTTCGAGCCAGATGTTCTGGTGGTTTATGGGCGAGGTGGTACGGGTTATGGAAATATGGCTGGTAAATGGCTGCAGCGAGTTTTTTACATATTCGAAATGTTTTTCTTGCTTACTTAACATGCAAATAATTGCAGAGGCAGGGGAGAACGGTTTATCGTCCAGAGGAGCGATAAATGGCAGGTAAAGCTCGTTTCGAGCGTCGAAATCTTCGGGTTTGTAGCTGCCAATGTAATATTGGTAATAGTGCGAGTCAGGGATTTTTTTATGCAGCGTGAATGTAATGCCGTGGTTTTTCAGATGAGCGATTAATTTTTGGGTTACGTTAGGTTCTAAGTTTTTAGCGTAAATAAGATTTTTCGTTTTCCAGTGGATTATACCTGCGCCATTAGAAAAAATCAGATAATCGAAAGGCGTATTGGGTGGCAAGACTCGTTGTGCGCTTAGGAGATTACGGCCGGTGATAGCGACTTTCACGGTATTTTTAAGTTTTCGTAAAGCTGTGAGGTTTTTGTCGGAAATAGTGTTTTGGTCGTTAAGCAAAGTACCATCAATGTCGGTAAATAGAATCATAAAAAGCTGGGTATGTAAGATTTGTACTGCTAAGATAGCGAAAAGCCAAAAAATTTTTCGAAAAAAATTTTGAAGTTAAAATTCAAAAATTATATCTTTGCAGTGCAATTGACAAGCGGGTGTAGCTCAGTTGGTAGAGCACAACCTTGCCAAGGTTGGGGCCGCGGGTTCGAGTCCCGTCACCCGCTCTTTTCTTTTATAAGGTTGCCCAGGTGGCGGAAGTGGTAGACGCGCAGGACTTAAAATCCTGTGGGCAGCAATGCCCGTGCCGGTTCGAGTCCGGCCCTGGGCACCGAAAGGTCCCACTGCACAGTGGGACCTTTTTTGTATCTGTTTCTTTGGATTTGAATGGGTAATGAAACTTAAAAATTTACGTTTTATGCCAAATAGAAAAATTCATTATAGAACAGCAGCGGGTATTGGGTTCGTTGTAGGCGGTATTTCTGCGTATTATAGAAATCGAAATGAGAAAAGTAAGCTAAAACTTTTCGTCAGGGTTGTTGCAGAAGCTGCTGTTGCAGGGGTATTAGCAGGATTTGCCGGAATTTTACCCGATATTCTTGAACCTGCCACAGGTCCGTACCACAGGAAGTTTTTTCATAGTTATGTCGCATTAGTTGGGCTTATGGGTAGTTTGGCTATACTTAACCAGAAAGATTTGAAAGGATATGAGCCTTTTCGTTTTGTGTTAAATAGTCTGGGGTTGGGGTACTTAGTGCATCTCGTTCAGGATAGCATGACGCCAAAAGGTTTACCGGTTATTTAAATCGTATTTTGGCCTGCCTAAGCAGTTTTTAGTCTATTAGTCCAAGTTTTCGCAGGATTTTGGTTAAGAAATGGCTTAATTGTTCTATGTGACTGCGGTTGTGCCAGGGTTTGAAGATGATTTGTACCAGGTTTTTGTGAGTTGAGACCAGGATGTTTTCGATGTAAAGTGAATGCTGGATTTTTTGAGCGTTTGATGTGCTTCCGGCATCAATAGCTGTGAAGAAGTAGGCTTTATTTAGGTTTTTGCATGTCGTAATAAGATTGGTGAATTGTCGGTCGAAAGTAGATTTAAGTTTTGCGATGGATTCCTGGTTTTTAGTGATGTTTAAAGATTGTTCGTAATATACAAGAGTTAAAGTGTCGAATTGGTCAGGTTTTTCGTATGGAAAAGGTAAGTTGCTGAAAATTAGGTGTTTATTCGATGAAATTGGGAAGATAAATGCAGGAGCTTGTAGTTTTTTGAGGTCAAATTCAAAGTAAAAAGGAAGAATGCCAAAGTTTATGGTAGTATTTTGCTTAGCAATGGATAATTTTTTTATTTCTTGCAGGCAACCAGGATTTGTCAGAGCGAAAGTTAATTTGAGTTTGTGCTGAGAGAGCCAGCACATCAGTTGATTGTAGTTTGTGATGAATGCATTAGTGTATTGTATATTAAATTTTTGAGCAATTTTGTTGGTGTAAAGCAGGAATTTTCGTTCAGAATAAGGGTAGGGTAGTTCGTTTAGTTTGTGGTTTTTGTAAAAAGAGGCTATGTTGTTTGTAAAATCGGTCATTTGTTGAAATGTTGAAAATATAGTTTTAAGTCAATAAAATTTTCGTATTTTTGCAAAACAACTAAAGTTAAATTTAAAATGCAATGGCTGATATTGAATATTTAAAGAAAGTAGCCACCCAGGTACGTAGAGATATTATTCGTATGATAGCTGATGCACAGTCAGGCCATCCCGGAGGAGCTTTAGGATGTGCAGATTTTTTGGTAGCATTGTATTTTGAGGTTTTGCGTCATGATCCAGCGAACTGGACCATGGAAGGACGTGGTCAGGATGTATTTCATTTGTCTAATGGTCATATTTCAGCGGCGTGGTATAGTGTTTTGGCGCGCAGTGGGTATTTCCCAATTTCTGAATTAGGAACTTTTCGTAGGATAAATTCCCGTCTTCAGGGACATCCTGCGACACAGGAAGGTTTACCAGGGATACGTGTTGCTTCTGGTTCGTTGGGTCAGGGTTTGTCTGTGGGCATAGGTATGGCTTTAGGCAAAAAATTAAATAATGATCCATATCTGGTTTATACTTTGCATGGTGATGGAGAATTGGAAGAAGGACAGATTTGGGAAGCCGCGATGTTTGCTGCTGCTAAAAAGGTTGATAATTTAATCGCCACGGTTGATTATAATGATAAACAAATCGACGGACCTGTGCATAAAGTTTTGGATTTAGGAGATCTGGAAGCTAAATGGCGGGCATTTGGTTGGGAAGTTTTGAAAGCAGATGGTAATGATATGGAACAAATCGTGAATACTTTATACCAGGCTCGTGAGATGACTGGAAAAGGTAAGCCGATTTTGATTTTAATGAAAACAGTCATGGGTAAAGGAGTTGATTTTATGGAAAATGACCATCGTTGGCATGGTAAGCCACCTACGCAAGAACAAAAGGAATTGGCGTTGAAGCAATTACCTGAGACTTTAGGCGATTATTAGAATTTTTATTAACGGAATTATTAATTTACAAGTTAAATAAGTTTCAAATTCATATAATTTTGTGTAGAGCGCCATGGTTAATCGTGGAATCATGGCGCTTTTTTTATAGTTTTATATTCGATATTCACATTTATCA
>WFZV01000221.1 GCA_015489395.1 Bacteroidales bacterium | reverse complement strand
GATTTACATGGGATAAAAAATGTTAGTGTCGACATGGCTCTATGTGTTATTGATCTAAAAACGAATGTTTTAAACTTTTCAGGAGCTTTTATTCCTGCTATGATAGTGCGCAATAACGAAGTCATAAACTTAAAACCTACCCGTAATCCTGTGGGTAATTATATTCGAGAAGTTGATTTTAAGCAAATTACAATGCAATTGCAGACTAATGATATTATTTACCTGTTTACCGATGGTTTGCAGGACCAATTAAATATTAATTTACAAAAATTCCAGCGAAAAAATCTAAAACGTTTGCTTTTGGAAATTAGCAGATTAGACATGCCTCAACAGAAGGAAATTTTAGAGTCTATTTTACTACAATGGCAAGGAGATCAGGAGCAAACCGACGATATAACAGTATTTGGATACATTTTCAGGTTTTAACCTTTGACTATAATTTCTGTTCCTGACCAAAAGCCCAATTTATCCAACCTAAATATTTTACAAATCAGTCTGCAGAGAACCGGCGAAGCAAAGAACGGTATTTTGAGAACAGGTTAGCACGTGAAATGAAACCAAGATAACGATTGTCCCTGTCAAGCACAACAATATTAAACATTGCACTTTTTTGTAATTTTTCTGCGATTTGTTCTGCTGATTCGTCTATATAAGCCACTGCTTCTGGTACGAACATAAGGTCTTTGACTTTGATTTTGTCATATAATTCTGGTTTAAACATAATCTTACGAATTCTATCCAGAGTCACAATACCCATAAAATGTCCTTGTTCATCAACTACGGGGAAAAGATTCCGATGTGATTCTGATACTTTTTGCACTAAAATACGAAGCGTGTCGTCGGGATGGACAGTCAAAAAGTCTTTTTCGATTAAATCTTTGATTTTGAGCAAATAAAGCATGTTTTTATCTGCATTGTGCGTAAGCAGTTCGCCGCGTTTTGCCAGCTGAATGCTATAAACATTATTTTTAATAAACAAACGAGCGGTTATATACGAAATTGTTGAAGTAACCATGAGCGGCATGAGCAAGTCGTAACCGTGCGTTATTTCACTAATTAAGAAAATACCTGTTAATGGTGCGAGTAAAACACCTGCTATCGTCCCACTCATTGCGACTAAAGCCGAATTACTTGTCGAAATATCATATCCAAAGTAATTGAAAATTAGGGCAATAACAAGGCCAGTATTAGCACCCATAAACAGAGTAGGTGCGAAAATTCCACCGACGCCACCTGCGCCAAAGGTCGTTGCTGTTGCTACTACTTTAAGCAAAATTAAACTCGTTATGAGCATAATTATTACTAAAAAATTACCCTGAAGCGAGTAAAAAATACTGTTATTGAACAAGTACGAGTAATCGCCGTGCAAAGCAGAGTTAATCGTATGGTAACCTTCGCCGTATAATGCCGGAAAAGTGAAGACTAAAACACCTAAAATTGCACCACCAACTACGAGCCGAACCCATTTATTGGGCAGATTATGGAAGAAATTTTCGACTAAAATGTACATTTTCGTAAAATATACAGCCACAAGCCCTGTAACTATGCCAAGTACAATGTAATACGGCGTTTTATTCAAATGAAACATATCCTGCAACTGGAAAGGATACAAAACGTTTGTTCCCAGCAGCAGGAATGAAGTAAGCGAACCTGTGGCTGATGCCAGTAAAATAGGAATTATCGACATTGTGGTCAGGTCAATCATAATCACTTCGAGGGCAAAAACGACTCCGGCCATGGGCGCTTTAAAAATAGCGGCCATGGCCCCGGCTGAAGCAGAGCCTAAAAGCAGGATTTTTTGACGATAATCTAATTTGAACAGCTTACCCAGAAAAGCACCGTAAGCCCCGCCTGTAGCTACTGTAGGACCTTCGAGACCGACCGACCCGCCAAAACCTACTGTCAAAGCACTGGTAACAATCGACGAATACATGTTGTGCGGCTTCATATAACCGTTGTTCTTCGAAATAGCATAAAGAATCGACGGAATACCGTGGTTAACCTGCTGACGTAGGATAAAGTGCATAAAAAGTACAGCAAGCGAAATGCCCACAAACGGATAAATGAAATATAAAAAGTTAGTCACATTATCAGGTATGCCGGCATCTATTAAATTTTCGATTAATTTAACTGTGTGCTTGATAATAGCGGCGCCAAGACCAGCTAAAAAACCGGTTATTGTGCTAAGAATTACCAGTAAATAGTAATTGCTGCCGGGCTTAAGCCGCCAATGAACGAATTTTTTCAAAAGCCGCGTATTCATCGCTTAGGTTTTACGGAATGACTGGCAAAATTATACAAATAATTGAAACGTAATCTTAAATTATTGTAAAATTACAGGTAAACCATTTTTGGGGTTGCCGATGATGACGATTTTTGCGTTTTTGGAATTTGCTAATTGCAATGTGGCCTGGATGCTTTCGTACGTGAGAACTTTGTCGGTCATGGATTGGTTGATGATGCGGTTGTATTCGGCTATACCCTGTGCCTGGATTATTTTACGTTGTTTTTCCTTTTGTTCTTTTTGCAAAATATAGTCGTAAGCCAGAGCTTCTTGCTGTTTTGTAAGTTTGTTTTCAATAGCTTTTCGTAAATCTTTTGGGATTCTGATGGATTTAATGAGCAAAGCAGTCATTTTGATATAGTTTTTGCCTAAAACTTTTTCAGTTTGATCGATAATTCTTTGTTCGACTTCCTGGCGTTTTGTCGAGTAGATTTCTTCGGCAGTGTATTGTCCCATGATTTTACGCACAGCAGAGCGAACTTCAGGTATGACTAATTTTTGTACATAGTTTCTACCAAATTGTTCGTGGATATAACCGATTTTGTCGTACATAGGGTAAAATCGTACAGCCACGTCAACTTCGATACTAAGCCCGTTTTTATCTAAAACGTCTAAGCTATTATCGCCTGTGAAATTGATTGTTTGTTCGCGAACGTCGTAAATAAACATTTTGTTCCATGGTGCGATGATGTGGAGTCCTTCGCCATAAATGTGGTTTTTGTCGAGGCCTGAGCCTAAAGGTCTAAAAATAATGCCGCGTTCGCCAGGCTGTATAGTTACAAAGCTGGCAAAGAGGAAGAAAAGCACTACAATTGCAATGAGGCCGAGTAAAATTAAGAGAGAGGTGAGTTTCTTTTTCATTAAGCAGGGATTTTAGGTTTTAGTCCAAATATAATGTTTTTTGTACCTTTGTGAAAGATTAAAATTTTTTGCAATGAAAAAGCTTTTGTTTTTGTTTACTGTTGGTTTGTTTGTTTTAGTCGGATGTTGGCAGAGAATCGAGCAGCATGACTCATATTCAAAATTTCGACCGGTTTTGATGAAAGAGTCTGTTTTTTTGCAGTCTGTCCATGTTTATAATGAACCTGTTGAGCTTGATACGATTTCGAAAGTCACAAAACTTGGTGATTATTATCTGGCTCTGGAAGTTTACAAGGGTATTCATGTGATTGATGCGCATGATTTAACCAATTTAGTTAATAAAAGTTTTATTGTGATACCAGGGATAATAGATTTTGTGGTTAAAGATAGTGTGATTTATGCCAATAGTGCGCGTGATTTATTGACAATACAGTTTAATTCGCCGAATGATATTACGGTTTTAGACCGTCAGCGTAAAGTTTTTTATGAGTTATCGCCGCCAGACCGGCGTTTGCCCAATCCAAGGTTTTTAGAGGGTTCCCGTCCTGATAGTACCGAGGTTGTTGGATGGCAGGGTGATAGCAGTATTGTTAGTGTGGATACTTTGTTGATACCGTATTATTTGCTGGCAACGAAAGGTCATTATTTATTTTCGTTTTTGGGGTCGAACGTGTTGGTTTATGACATTTCGCAGAAAGTTCCTGAATTTAAGACCATGTTTCAGGCGAACAGCAATTTTATCGATAAGGTTAAGATTTTTGGAGATTATTTGATAAGTTTTTCGTATGTTTCAATGCGTGTTTACAATATTTCTAATATAGAGCAGCCAGCAGCAGTAAATGAATTTAATGGGATAAATTCTGGTGTGTATGTAGATTTTGATTATAATCGTGGAGACATTAGAATGTTTGCGGATTATCATTTCTCGCCGCTTTATTATACGTTTAATGATGGGCTTTATGTCTTTGATATGAATGGTTTTGGCAATAATGCTTCGCTGGATACGAGTTTTGGTATGGATTATCCTTTGGATTTGATGCGGGTGGATAGCTTGTTGTATGTCTGCGATAATGGAATAACGATTTTTAAAGTAGGTTTAGGTCTTGATTATTTAAAGAATTATCCGGGGGATGATTTGAATCTATTCAGGTTTGATTCAATTTTGGTAAGTCTTGGTTCTGAGCAGATTAATGAGTATTTAATTCGTGACACTGTTTTAGATAAGCTTTTCAGTATTCCGATAAAGTTTGCGTGGACAATTCGTTATTAGAATTGTATCTGGATATGCGGATGAGATTTTTCGAATTTTTGTACTGTTTGGGCAGGAATTATGTTTCCCCTTAAGTAAAGCAATTCTAAGTTTTTGTCAGGTGTGAATGAATCAAGGTCTGTAATGTTGTTATTGCGGATATCCAGGACCCGGAGAGTTTTAACTGGTTCTAAGTCTGGAAGCTGGCTAATGTTATTGTCGCGGATAAGCAATTTTTCGAGTGATGGAAGTTTGAGTACTACCTGGGGAATCTGGTAAAATGTATTGTATGAGAGATTTAGAATCTTGAGTTTTTTTAGATTGTCGAAGCACCCGGGCAGAGTAGAGAGCTGGTTGTGACTCAGGTTTAAATATTCGAGTGTAGTGATTTGACAAAAAGTTTGTGGCAAAGAGTTTATGTAATTGAACGACAGGTTTAAACTGTTGAGTTTGACCAACTTATTGATGTTGTTAGGTATTTTTGAAATTTTATTGTTCGACAGGTCAATGGATGCAACGAACATCAGGTCAATAAGTTGTTTGGGAAATTTTTTGAATTTGTTGCCTGAGAGGTTGACGTAATTAAGCTGGTAGAGTTTTGAGAAATTTTTGGGTAATTGGCTTAAAATGTTGAATGACAGGTCTATGAATTGCAAGTTTTGCATTAATTCGATATGTTTTGGCAGCTGCGAAATATAATTTAACGACAGATTAAGGTATGGCAGTGTGCTTAATCTCAGTAAAGGAGCAGGGAACTGCGTGAATTTATTGTTAGAAAGGTTGCAAATAGTCAAAGCGTATAGATTTGCGAACGATGGTGGCAAGTCTGTAAGTTTATTTTCTGAAAGGTCGATGATTTTGAGTCGTTTAAGGTTGCCGATGGATTCTGGCAGGTTTTCGAGTTTATTTCCCCATGCAGAGATATTCTCTAATTTTGGTAAGTTGCCGATGTCTTGAGGCAATGCTGTTATCTTGTTACCGCCAATAAGCAGGTCTTCAAGCTTTTTAAGGTTAGTGATTTGTTCGGGCAAGGAAGTAAGCAAGTTAGCTTCGAGATTTAGCATTTTCAGGTATTTCAAATCGCCAATTTGAGGTGGTATTGATGAAATAAGGTTATAGTTAAGGCTAAGGAACTGTAAATGTTTGAGTTGGCTGATTTGTGGGGGAATAGTTTTTATCTGGTTGTCTGAAAGGTCAAGTATTTGTAAATTAGTTAGTTTGAAAACTTGCGGAGGAATTTGCGTTAGATTTTGGTTTGAAAGATTGAGTTTAAATACTTTTTTGGGGTTTTTAAGTGCAGAATCAAGGTTTGTATATTCTTTAGCACCGGCTAAATATTCTTCTCGCAGCAAACCGTGTTTGTCTTTGTATTGAGGTAAAAGATTACCCTGGCTATCGAAAAGGTAATTCTGGGCATTGGCAATGATTGGAAAAAGTAGAATAAGCCAGAACAGAAATTTTTTGAACACAGTTTAAACTTTTATTGTTTGAGAATTGATAAGATTTTGCTCAAATCAGGATTTACTATAATTTCAATTCTGCGGTTTAAAGCGCGGTTGTGGGCATTGATGTTCGGCACAACAGGGTCGTATTGAGCTTTTCCAGCTATTTCGATTCTTTCAGGAGCTACGTTGTATTTATTAATTAGTATTCGTGCCACAGCAATAGCTCGGGCAGCACTGAGGTCCCAGTTGTCTTTCCAGCATTTATGTCCGGGTTTTATAGGAATGTTGTCTGTATGGCCTTCGATAATGATGTTTAAATCAGGGTGTTTTTTCAGGACTTTAGCCAGTTTACCCAAAGCCACAATACCCTGCGGTTGAACCTGTGCGCTACCAAATGGGAACAGTAAAGTTTCGTGCAAAGTGATGTAAAGTTTGCCTTTTCTCTGTGTTACACTGAGCTGGCTGTTTTTATAACCAGTCAACGCTGTAGAGAATTTTTCTTTTAAATCGCGCATGATTGAGTCCTGACGCTGGATAGCCTGCTCCAGGTGAATCAGTTGTTCTTGTTTTTGCGAAATAAGCTTATTGCCCTGAAGAGCAGATTGCAGAGCTAATTTATATTTGTTGTCCAGGACAACGTAGTCTTGTTTTAGTTGCGTGTACAGTTGTTTGTATGTGTTGAGAGTATCGCGGTAATGTTTTAGTTTAAAACTGTTATTTCGATATTGGATGTAAAGGCCTGAGGCCAGAAATGAGAAGATTATCAGAAAAATAGATAAAAACCAAAGCCATGCAGCTGATACTGATTTAACCATGATAATAAAAATTTATGTCTTTCTGTTTAAGGCAAATGTATAAAACTTTTTTTAATTTTTTACATTTTTATCCATGAAAAGCATTTTGCTGTGTTTAAAACCGTAGTTTTGCAATAAATTTGAACAGAAAGGTAATAGCTTGATTTTGTTATTATTAAGCCTATTTGTTTTTCGACAAAGGACTTTTTACCCAAAACCTGAAATTATAAAAAAAGCGCGCTGTTATGCGCGCGCGTTTTCGTAAATGAAAAATCTTTTATTGTTGCGGTAAATCGCTGGTATCGCGTAAAATACTGCTTTTGTCAAAAGTGATTTTGACGTTTGGCGCTACTTCTAAAACGACTTTGTGGTCTTTGAGCTGAACTACTTTACCATAAATTCCGCCAATAGTCACAACACGATCGCCTTCCTTCAGAGAATCGCGGAATTTTTTCAACTCTTTTTGCCGTTTTTGCTGTGGTCTAACCATAAATAGCCACATAATTACGAAAAGTAAAAGTAAAAAGATAAACATTGATAATGCGCTACCTTGTTGTGAGGCTTGTTGTAAGAAAATGATTTGTGTCATAGTGTTTAAGTTTTTAGTTTTGATTTAAAGTTTTGTTTAAAAAATTATTTGACTTGCCCTTCAATTCTAAGTTTTATCGCAGAATCCTGTGCATTTGTGTACACTAAAATGTTTTTTATCTGGTAACCGTAATACCCTGACGAACTAAAAGTTACTGTAATCGTACCAGTGTCGCCCGGATTTACACCTTGCTCAGGATATTGTGCAACAGTGCAACCACAATCGGTTTTTACCCTGTTGATGTAAAGCTTGCCATTGCCAGTGTTGACAAACTTAAAGTAAAAGACAGGCTCTTCGCCTTCGTAAATCTGTCCAAAGTTAAAGTTTTTTTTCAAAAAAACTATATTGGGTTTGAAAACTTTTTGTGTAACTGTATCGTTATGAACAGTTTTTGCGTTTTGCTTACCAGTTCTGGATTTGCAACCAATAAAAATATTCGCAACTATTGTGAATAAGACCAATGCAAAGACTGATTTTTTCATAGTAAGCCTTTTCCTGTTTTTACAATGAGTTTTTCTTCTTGAAATTTTTTGACGATTTTGTCTAAAATCCCATTAATGAACGATGGGCTTTTTTCTGTACTATAGTGTTTTGCAATTTCGATGTATTCGTTTAACGTTACTTTGATAGGTATTTCTTCCATGTAAAGCAATTCGTGCAGTCCTAAAATCAGCAGGATAATATCCACTTGAGCCAACCGTTTAATATCCCAGTTAGCAATGTGGTCTTCTAAGATTTGTAAATATTGTTGGTGTTTTAAAATGCTGTTTATTAGTAAGTTACGCGCAAAGTTTGCGTCATCCGGGTTTTTAAATTTTTTCATAAGTGGTTTGCGCAAATCGTCGCCAATGCTAAAATGCTGGATAGTTTTGTAAACCATGGCAAGGATATAGTCCACGCTGTCTGCCCAGTAGATATTTTTTTCTTCCAGATTGTCAAATAGGTCGTCGCTGTTGTAAAGAATTTTTTCAATTAGGTCTAAAATCACTTGTTTGTCAGTGGAATACGAATTATCGTCGCTGTTCATGTAATTCTGGTAAAACTCGCTTTCTGTAAGCTGTTGATAAAGTTTTTTGATTAAAGTGCGGTCAGCTTCGTCGTTCCAATTGTAAGGAATACGGCTGATGTTTTCCTGTAAATCACGGTTTTCTTTAAGCTGAGCGATTAATTTATTTTCAATAAATTTTGTATTGGGATGTAAATCTTCGTAAGTTGGCAGGAATTTTTGTTTGTTCTTTTCAATTTTAAAACGTGCATAATCAACAATCTCGATTATCAAATGCAAAAGGTAAAAGTATAAGTCGTAAGTACGGTCTAAAGATTCGAACAGCTGATGTTCTGCTTTTTCAGCAGTATCAATGCCTTTAAGCAAGTAAGAATAGAACGTTTGCGTTACACGGATGCGGATTAACCTGCGGCTTAACATAGAAAATAGTTTCATTTATATCGGCCACAAAAGTAGATTATTTACCAACAACTGCAAAACTTTTAAATTTATTTTTATATCGCTAATTTGCTATTTTTCGATTCGAAAATTTTTAATATGTCTGGTTATGGAATTTTGTCAGGTTATACGTAAACGACGTAGTATCAGAAAGTTTCAAGACCGACCTGTTGAAAAAGAAAAAATACAGCATTTATTGCAATGTGCTTTTATGTCGCCAAGCTCTCACAACCATCGTCCCTGGCATTTCGTTGTTGTACAAAAACGGGAATTACTTGATAAACTTTCGCTTAGTAAACCAGGCGCACAAGGTTTGCATAATGCACAAGCCGCTATTGTTGTTTGTGCTTATCCAGAAAAATCTGATGTTTGGATCGAAGACGCTGCAATCGCTGCCCATACTATTAATTTAGCTGCTGTTGACCTTGGACTTGGCTCATTCTGGGTGCAAATTCGCAATCGCTATTTTGACCAAAAGACTACAGCAGCCCAATACGTAAAAAATCTGCTTAATTTGCCACAAGACCTGGAAGTTTTATCCATAATCGGACTTGGCTATCCATTAAAAAATAAGCCTGAAAATCAGTCTGTTATAGAATACGACAAAGTTTCATGGATTGACTAACTTATGCCAACATCTGCATAAATTCTGCTGTAAAAAAGTTTTTTTTTTCAAAGGGATTGGATAATTTAGAAGCGGCAAAATCGGAAAATTAACAAAAATGAACCTTCACGAATATCAAGCTAAATCTATTCTTAAAAGCTTTGGCGTACCTGTACCTGTAGGTTACGTAGCTTTTAACCCTGACGAAGCTGTTAAGGCTGCAGAGCAAGTCCAGCAAGAAACAGGCACAGATACATGGGCTGTTAAAGCTCAAATTCATGCCGGTGGCCGTGGTAAAGGAACGATTGTCGAAACCGGCGTACATGGCGTTATTATTGCAAAAAGCCTTGATGAAGTTCGAGAAGCTGCTAAAAATATTTTAGGCGGGACTTTGGTTACTGTGCAAACCGGTCCAAAAGGCAAAAAAGTTAACAAAGTTTTAGTCGAACAAGGTATTTATTATCCCAACGAACAGGGCAAGGTTGACGTAAAAGAGTTTTACGTTGGCATTTTACTTAATCGCGCTACTGGTCGTAATATTATCATGTACTCACCACAGGGCGGTATGGAAATCGAAAAAGTTGCTGAAGAGACTCCAGAACTTATTTTCCGCGAAGAAGTTGACCCTGCTGTAGGCTTGTTGCCATTCCAGGCACGTCGGATAGCGTTTAACCTGGGACTTAGCGGCCAGGCTTTTAAGAATTTCACTAAATTCATTACAGCCCTTTACAAAGCTTACGAAGGAGCTGACGCTTCTCTAATTGAAATTAACCCTGTACTTAAAGCTTCTGACGATAAGATTTTTGCTGCTGATGCTAAAGTCAAATTAGACGACGATGCTTTGTTCCGCCATCCGGATTACAAAGACTTCCACGACCCAGCAGAAGAAGACCCTCTGGAACTGGAGGCTAAAAAATACGGCTTGAATTTCGTTAAATTGGACGGTAATGTCGGTTGTATGGTAAATGGCGCTGGCCTGGCTATGGCTACTATGGATATGATTAAGCTTTCAGGCGGTAATCCTGCTAATTTCCTGGATGTTGGCGGTAAAGCTACTCCTGAAACAGTCGAAGCAGGTCTGGAGATAATACTTAAAGAGCCTAATGTCAAGGCGATTTTGATAAATATTTTCGGTGGCATTGTACGTGCTGATCGTATTGCCAACGGTGTTGTAGCTGCTTACAAGAAATTAGGCGGCATCAATGTGCCATTGGTCGTACGACTCAAAGGTACAAATAGCGATATTGCACGCAAGATTTTGGACGAAAATAAAATCTCTGCTAAGTACGCAGATTCGCTCAAAGAAGCTGCTGTTATGGTACAGGAGACTTTGAAAGAATTGGGCATAAACTAACGGCATAAAGCCACAAATTTATGTGCGAAGTTGACGGCGTCGCTGCAAGCGACGCCGTCAACGTATTTTTACGTTTACAGTAAACGACAAATTTTTCGTTATGGGACGGTTTAGGAAGTTAAAAGTCGAGGAATTAGGCAGAATAAGCGTTGAACAATTCAAACAACAGCCCAAAGTGCCGGTTGTGGTTGTTCTGGACAATGTGCGAAGTGGGCTAAACGTAGGTTCAGTGTTTCGTACTTCCGATGCTTTTCGTATTCAAAAGATTTATCTGTGCGGCATAACAGCCAAACCGCCAAATCGCGAGATAAACAAGACAGCTTTAGGAGCGACAGAAAGCGTTGATTGGGAGTATTTTGACGATACTGCCGTGCTTGTACGAGAGCTTCGACAGCAAGGATTCACCATCCTTGCTGTCGAACAAACAGAAAATTCGGTTAAATTGCAAGATTTTCGACTCGACCCATCGGCAAAATATGCTTTGATTTTTGGCAATGAAGTAAAAGGCGTCCAGCAAAACGTCATTGACCTGTGCGATTTAGCCCTGGAAATCCCGCAGTTTGGAACAAAACATTCGCTAAATATTTCGGTATCAGCCGGGATTGTAATCTGGGAATTTGTGCGTCAAGGCCGCTTTTTGTTTAATGATTAAAAAATTTCGGGTATTTTAGCTGGAAATAAGCAAAAGCGTTGATAGTGAGCGAATGACGGATTTTGCCTGATAAAATGTATTCAGGAAATTCTTTGATGTCGATTGTAAAAGTTTCAATGTATTCGCTTGGGTCAAAGTGCGTATGTCCCAGAGGTTTCACGTCTTTAGCCAGAACAAAATAACATTTGTTTGTCATGAACGACGGATTAGGGTAAACCATGCCCAGAATTTCAAGGTTGTCAGTAATGTAACCGGTCTCTTCTTCCAGTTCTCGCCTGGCTGTAGCGATAGGGTCGGTTTCGTCTTTATCCATAATACCGCCAGGTATTTCAATTAAAATTTCGTCAATTCCTGCGCGATACTGCCTTATGAGAACGATTTTACCGTCAGCAGTTATTGGCAGGATATTTACCCAGTCGGAAGTGTCCAGTATATAAAAATTGTGGATTGTGTTTTTATCTCCGTGTTTTAGTTTATACTCCATAAAGCTAAACATAGGAGACTGGATAAGTGCTTTTTTGTCCAAAACCGTCCATTTGTGCATTGCCTGAGTCTTTAATGGTTTAGTATTTTGCTAAAATACAAAAATCTTTAGGTTGTACCATTTGCAAATTTGAGGAGGATTAAATGTACGTAATTACTTGACAATTAGTTGTTTTGTGTGAACGAGAAATTTTAAACGGATTTAATGCAAATTCT
The DNA here is from genome assembly GCA_015489395.1 of Bacteroidales bacterium. Classification (GTDB taxonomy): domain Bacteria; phylum Bacteroidota; class Bacteroidia; order Bacteroidales; family S143-33; genus S143-33. The sequence continues at coordinate 1,767 of WFZV01000221.1, read as the reverse complement.
GTAAAGCAAAAAGTAAGTAGAAAAATGCAACAATGACGCCAATAATGCTGAACATTATAAAATTTTTATGTCCATATTCAGTGTCTAAATCTATATCAATGCCTTCCTGGGCTTCGTAATTTAGCTTTTTTTCAAGGCTACCAACAAATTGAGCCATTGTAAGAATAATTAAAATAATCGAACCTAAGTCCCGTAAACTACGGACTTTAAACATTTGAAAGCTATTGTTAATCAGAAATTTTAAGAAATTGTACAGAGGCTCATAATCAGATTTATGGATAATAAAAGAGAATTTAAAAATCATTAAAAGAACAGAGTAAATTATGCTTATCACAATGGATATTATTATCGAGACAAAACTCAAAGCTAAGATAAATTCGAATGGACGAAGGGTGTAGCCTGTCGTGAAGAGAATCGTAATTAGATACATAATTAAATAAGCGGCTAAAAAATCTTCAATTCCTTGTATTACAGATGAATAAGCATTTTGCAAAGTAAAGCCTTTAGCTAAAACAAAAATTAAGATTAGAAAAAATATCAAGGCTTTGTGCATAAGAATATTTGGCTGCTTTTTGCCGTTTTGCTCTTTAGCTTTTTGAAAAACAAACAAGTGCTTTAAAACCAGTATTAAAACACTCAAGAAAATTGTTGCAAAAAGGGCTAACTTTATTGACATGGGGTAGTTTTGTTTAAAACAAATAAAAATATGAACCAGAATACTGGCAATCAGAGACTCGAATGCAGCTGGTAAAATATCGATATTGGTGTTAATAAAGTCTTGAAAATCAGTATAATCGTATTCTGCTATAAAATAGTAGATTATAAAACCGGCAATTATCAACACGAGGTAAACAATGAAAAGGACAATATAAAACGTAAGGTTATACTGGATATAAGCGAAAAATTCATCTATTGAAGGCACTTGAGGCGGTGCTTCCATTTGTTCGACTTTGGCAAACACTGCAAGTCCTTCCAATACCATGTAGGATAATAGAATAAGACCGATTGTGGCAAAGAAATATTCTAATGCAACTAAAATCTGGGTTTTTAAATTTTGTAAGGTCATGAGAGTTTATAATAATTATAAATTTTAGCCTGCTGAAAGTTTTGACTCAAGCAGTAAAATACACTATTTCGAGTGACAACGCTAATTTTTTATCTGTGTATTAGCCTGTTACGATTATCGCCATCAAAGAATTATCGTATGTAATTCAAGAATTTGGCTGTACACGGTATGTTGTAAATCAAGTAGAAAAACGCAAACGACAAACCGATTATGCCCAGCATGATAATGTTGGCTTTTAGGTTTTTTCTTGTTTTTGGGTCTTTGGTTAATTCATCTTTAAATTCCACGTCTAATTCTTTTTTAAAACTGCTAACAAATTGCGTCATTGTACCAACAATCAAAATGATCGAACCTAAATCGGTAATTGAGCGAATTTTGAATAATTGAAAACTGTTGTTAACCATAAATTTTACGAAAAGGTTTAATGGTTCAAACTCCTGATTTTGAACATGAAAAGAAAATTTAAAAATTATAAGAAAAATCAGGTAAATCACAGCTAAAACAATAACTACCAATACTGATAAAATCGACCAGGAGATAATAAATGTTAGCGGATTGGTTGAATAAGCAGTCGAAAAAATTATTGCAATTAGATAAGTGATTAAATAAATGACGAAAAAGTCTTCAATGCGTTGAGCTACAGAAGAATATGCGCTTTTTAACGTAAAACCTTTGGCAAGTACAAAAATGAAAATTAATAG
>WFZV01000220.1 GCA_015489395.1 Bacteroidales bacterium | reverse complement strand
TTTTTATTTTGTGCAAAATAATTTTTTCGAAAATTAACTGTTTTATTTTCTATTTCACTTAAATAGATTATTCTGTTTAAAGTGCGAGTTAACGTAAAAATTAAAATTTTAGTCGTTATCATTAGCTTCTGATTCTTGTTGTTTTCTAACTTGCCTACGCCATAAGTACATTATTAAACTGAGTGCTGTTAGCAACAAAAAAATTTTGGCTTTATACCAACCAAATCTTATCATTGCATCTACAAATACAACTAAACAGAGAAAAGCAAGCGTTAGCCATACATATTCCATTAAGCGGATTAGGCTTTTCATAGTAAAAAGTTATTTTTGCGTTCGTTCAAAGTTAACAAATAAAACTATATCAGCGAAAAATGAAAATTTTAGAGACAAAAGCAGGGCAGTGGCTGATTTTCTGGACATTGTCGTTTATATGGGGTAGTTCGTTTATTTTGATGAAAAAGGGGTTGATGGCTTTTCCGCCAGATGTTATGGCCAGTTTGCGAATTAGCTTTACTTTTTTGTTTTTCCTGCCATTCGCAGTTCGTAATATACACAAAATCAGTCGTGAAAATTTTAAGTCTTTGTTGGTTGTTGGCTATATTGGCAATTTTTTTCCGGCGATTTTATTTGGTATAGCAGAGACGCGGATTTCCAGTGCTTTAGCTGGCATGCTTAATGCTACTACGCCTTTTTTTACATGGCTGGCCGGAATGCTACTTTACCGTTCACGCGCCAACATAAAAGCTATAGCCGGGCTTATCGTTGGCTTCATTGGTACGTTGGGTTTAGTGACGAATAATCCGCTGAGGTTTTTTGATTCGTGGAATTTTTATGCTATTCTTGTGTTGGTGGCAACTTTGTTTTATGGCATAAATACTAACGAGTTAAAGTATAAGCTCAAAGACCTTGATGCTCTGGCAATCGTATCGCTGGCATTTTTATTTGCTGGTCCAACTGCTATTTTCTGGTTGATAATTAGGGGTTTTCCTGTGAAATTTCTGCAATCGCCTGCGTTTTATAAAAGTTTTTTCGCAATAATGACTCTGGCATTTTTCAGTTCGTTTGTGGCTTTGATATTGTTTAATTATTTTGTGAAATATACCAACACGCTTTTTGCTTCGTCCATAACTTATGCTATACCGATTTTTGCTATTATGTGGGGTTTGTTGGATGGTGAGCGGATTTTGTGGTGGCAATATTTATTTATGCTTTTGGTAATTGCTGGTGTTTACATCATAAATCTGGGTAAAATTTATAAAGTTAATGCCAATGAATGAGTTATTGTCAAATTTTTTAAAAGGTTTTGCCATAGGTGCTGCAAATGTTATCCCCGGAGTGTCGGGTGGAACTATTGCGTTGATTACTGGTATTTTCGAAAGATTAATTAATTCGATAAAGTCTTTTGATTTAAAAGCTTTGAAACTTTTGCTTAAAGGGCGGATTAAGGAATTTGTCCAGTACACAGATTTTATTTTTCTTATGGAATTGGCTCTTGGGGCGGTAGTTAGTATTTTTACTTTAGCGAAGTTATTGGATTATTTGTTTGTTAATTATCCGGTTTTTATCTGGTCTTATTTCTTCGGATTAATTGCAGCATCTGTCTTTTACGTTGGAAAAACTGTTGATAAAGTGACGATTTCGGTTGTCGTGTCGTTTATTGTAGGTGCGATAATTGCTTATGGTGTAACGGTCGTACGTCCTGGACATCCCAACGATAATTTCTGGTATTTAATTCTTTGTGGGATAATCAGCATAAGCAGTATGATTTTGCCCGGAATTTCAGGTTCGTACGTGTTAATTTTAATGGGTAATTACAAATTAGTCGTCATAGACGCGATTAATAATTTAGACTTGCGTATTTTAGTGCCATTTGCAATAGGTGCCGCCATTGGCATTATAGCTTTTGCTAATTTACTGGCTTTGTTGTACAAAAAGTATAAAAATCAAACAATTGCATTGCTTACCGGGTTCATATTAGGCTCATTGTCAATACTCTGGCCCTGGAAATATTCGTATGATTTAAACCATAATTTAATACCCACAGACCAGTATGGAAAGCTGCTTACGCATGCAAAAGCTGTGTTTTTTAAAAATTATTTTCCACATATCGATAAAATCTTTTTCTGGGCAGTTTTTTATGCAATTTTAGGCTTTTTGACCCTGGTAATTGTCGAAGCCTGGGCAAGCAGTTATGAACGAAAGCATGCTAAAGCTTAATAAACTTGTACAGAGCAGCAGGATTTGATTCGAAATTTATTGAAAATCGTACGTGAAAGTACCATTTATCGATAATCTGATCATTAAAATCGCGAAAAGTACCGCCTAAAGGCAAAAATACCCGTAAAAAGCTAATTTGTGCTGCTAAGCCATATTCGTAAAATTTTTGAACATTAAAATAATTAAAATCGTGCAAAGAGTTGGCCGCAGCTGCACCTACGACATAGAATTTCAACCATGTGAGCAAATTAAATGGAAGAGTCGAACTGAGTTTTAGACTAATCAACCACGGATAAGCATAATCGTTTGAATAATAGGCAAATCCGCCAAAAGAATAATAAAATTGGTGCGCCAGCGGACTTTTAGGGCTTAGCGTATACTGGTATTTGCGGCTAATGAAATTGCCCTGGCAGCGATAATCGTTTAACGGTGTAAGTCCAGAGAGAAACGCATTTTGTCCTGCAAAAAGCCTGATCGTCAAACCGTTTTTAATGCTGGTATAGTGCAGTGTTTGCTTAACCAATGCGTAATTGACCCAAATCCGTTCGTTTTGCAAATACTCGCCGTGCAAAACAGCTCGAAATGGCCGCCATAGCGAATTTTTTACGATTTCAAGCTCAGCTACGTAGAAATTTCTATATTGAGGCGGCTGTGGTACGGGATTTTGCGGATAAAAAGTAATGTAAAATGGCGAGAAACTTCTCTGGTACAGAAGCTTGATTTGTTTCAAGTAAAAATCGTTATGCTGCTTGTTGTGCAGAATAATTTTTGCGCTAAGTTTCAGATTTCTAAAGTATTGTACTTGATACACAGTTGGAATAACCGTCAGAAACCTGTCCAAGTATAGCGAAAACTTCAGGTCAGGAAGTGCGCCTTTGCTGATAAAGTTTACTTTCGCATACGCATAACCAAAAATTTGTTTTAGGCTGTACGAATACATTGGAATTAGAGCAAAGCTGATTTTGTGTGGCGGAAAAGTGAAATTATGCAAAAGTATTCCAGGCATTACGCCTTCGTTGAATCTATAGTAAATTGTGGGAAAAATAGATAGGGATAATTTCGTGTATGGCTTGAAAACAAAAGCTAAGTGTGGCATTAGTGAGGATTTGTGCTTAAAAAGCCCTATATGCGAAAAATTATTGTAACGGTTGAAGTCAAGCGTTTCGAAATCTGGATCAATGTATGCTTTTGTGAATTTTTCGTTCTTAAGTCTGGTTTTACGTTGAGGCCGAGTCCAGAGCAGGGTGTCGCTGGTTGTACTGCATAAACGAATTGGCATTGGAGTAGCAGCTGCATGTGTAGCAGTGATTTTTGCGTATTTTTTTGTTAATCGTAGTTTATAGTCGATGGTTTTGTTCTGGTTTACAATGTTTTTGAAAAACCACTTTGAAAGAGTTGAGTCTTGTTGTGTATAAAAGATTTTTTTTAAGTCGCCGAGGTCAGGAGATTTAAATCTGTATTTTGTGTAAAACGTGTTTAGTAATGTGTCATAACTGAGGCTTTGGTGTGATTTGGCCATGTAATTTAGGTAATTGCGTAAATGTTCAAAGGCCAGGGCAGCTTTAACCTGCATATTTGCATAGTAACCTAAAGGTGAATAGTCGTTAAGTTTCAGGTTTAATTTTTGGTTAAAGCCCTGGTTGTGAGCAAGGTTATATAGAAAATAAAGCTTTTCGTTATTTAATTGGAACGGCAAAAGTTGCAATTTTTCAGCCTTTTGAAACCTGAATAACATTTGTGCGTCCAGTCCGCGGGAAATGATAGGATAGTCTATTTCGTTGATACAAAGGATATTGCGTAGGTAGCTCTGTACGAGGCCATGGAAAAAGTATGCTTCTAATTTTTCAGAGTTTTTGATTTTGGGTGAAATAATAATCAAATTCGCAGCAGCCGTGGTAAAATTGTTGTCAAGTCCGCCCTGGACAAAGTAAAGCTTGTTGTAAGGATATTGGCCAAGCCATTTTGTCGTGTAATTAAGGACTGTTTTAGCAAAAGACAGCCCACGTAGCCATGACAGGATGTTTTTGTCAGTGAAAAAGATATACGTTGTAATTTTTTGTGTGTCAGATTTAGCCGAGTCTTTAAGCACAAAAAAATTAGGATTTGCAATCCATGCAAAGTCGTTGACATTTTGGGCTTGAAAAGTAATAGTTTTCAAAGAATCTGGAGCAGGATTCGGATATTGGCTTGCTTTTAATCCATTAAGGCTCAAGTCGTTAATCCAGGCTCGCTCTGATTTTGTGATAAGCTTGCCTGTGGCAATAACAGCAAATTGTTTTGGAACTGTGATTTTAACCAGATAATCACCTAAATTAGCATAAAGCGGAGCAAAAAGGGTTAATTCAGTGTAATGCCAGCCGTTTTGGTCGTAAGCAGCCACTTTAGGATACCAGTTGACAAACTGGAAAGTTGAGTCATTATAACCTAATCTCAAGCCATTAAAAGGAAGTTTCAGGTAATAGCTAAATTGTATTTTAACGCTGTCGCCTGGTTTTAAAGAGTTTTTCAGGTTAAGATTGAGGATTTGTCTGCGTTTTTGGCGTCTAATTAAATGGATTTGAGCATTATTGATATGAAAAGTTAAAGAATCGATTTTAGCACCATAGGTTTTGGGGTGAAATTTTATGTTTGCATGGCCTAAAGCTGCGAGTTGTTTGCTTAGTTTTGAGTGTTTTTTGTAAGCATTTGGGAAAAGTTGAATCCAGATTTGGTTTAAAGTGTCGTTGGTTAAATTGATAAAAGTTATCGTGCCGTAGATTTTTGCAATGTGGCTATGGGGAATTAAACGGACATTTATTATATAGTTTACGCGAGGTTGACCCAAAATTTTTAACGGAATAATTAAATATAAAATTGACACAAATAAAATGGCTGATTTACTCATTTTTACAAAAAATAAATTTATTGGGCTAAGTTAAAAGATTTTGGCTAAAAAAATTTTAAGTTTTGTAGAATTTTTATTTATATTGCAAACTAAGATAAAATAAAGCTGAGAATGGATAACAATCAGGAAAACAAATTTATAATCGAAAAACGGGGCAATTACACTTATATTAAAATTTTAGACGAAAAATTGGATACTTTTTTAGCCCCGGCGTTGAAATCAGAATTAGTTATCTTAGCAAGCGATAGAGAGAAAAATATTGTCATGGACCTTTCGAATGTTAAGTATTGCGATTCTTCGGGACTTAGCGCTATTTTGGTTGCAAATAGACTTTCGAAAAATTCCGAGGGTACGTTTGTTCTTGTGGGCTTACAAAGCGCTGTCAGACGTTTGATTAATATTTCGCAATTGGATTCAGTTTTAAATATTGCTGACACTATCGAAGAAGCAGAACGAATTATTGCTGCCAATGAGCAGAATTCGTAACTAATAAATTAATATGAATTTTTCGATTCAGATTCTTGGGACGAGTTCGGCCTTACCTGTTACTTCACGCTTTCCTTCCGCACAAGTAGTTGATGTTTACGGTAAATTAATACTTATTGACTGTGGCGAAGGCACACAGATTCAACTTCGTAGGTTTAAAATCAGCTTTGGCCGGATAAAGCATATTTTCATTTCACACCTTCATGGCGATCATTATTTTGGGCTTTTCGGCTTGTTATCAACATACGAATTGTTACATCGCGAGTATGATTTACATATTTACGCACCGCCACAGTTGCGTGTAATGCTCACTTCCCACTGCTCACCTGTAAAAGTCGAGCAATTGCCTTATAAAGTTATTTTTCACGATATTCCAGCTGACGGAGGTTTGCTGCTTGATGACAAAAATTTTACAGTTACGGCTTTCCCTTTAAAGCATAAAATCCCGGCTTATGGCTTTTTAGTCAAAGAAAAGCAGCGAAAACCTAACATTATCAAAGCAGCTATTAGCAAATTCAATTTGTTGATCGAGGAAATCGTTAAACTTAAAAACGGTCAGACAATCCACCGCGAAGACGGCACAGTAATTAATCCAGAGCAAGTTACAATTCCTCCGCCTACTCCGCGGTCTTATGCTTATGTTTCTGATACTCTGCCTACTGAAGACATAATTCCGTATATTCAGCAGGTAAACGTGCTTTATCACGAGGCAACTTTTGACAATCGCAATGAACAAAAAGCCCTGGCGACTTATCATTCTACAGCGGCGCAGGCAGCCATGATTGCTAAAAAAGCCCAGGTCGAAAAATTAGTCATAGGCCATTTTTCTGCTACAATACAGGATTTTGACAGGCTTCTATCAGAAGCACAGGAGATTTTTCCGAATACTGAACTTGCTTACGATGGTATGAAAATCCAGATTCCTTTCGAAAAACGCAGGGTTTAAAGCTCAATTCAACTGTTTGTGTGCCATATCAACGATTTTCTGTATTTGTTGCCGGGTAATTTTACTCGCGCCATTATTATATAATATGTGTGCCAAAAACTCTATATTTCCGTCGCCGCCTTTAATTGGCGAAAACCACAGATTTACAGAGCTAAAGCCATGTTGTTCAAGCTTTTGCAGCACGTTTTCAATTGCTTTGATGTGCGATTGCTTTGCTTTGACCACTCCTTTTTTTACTTCCTGGGGCGAAAGTTCAAATTGCGGCTTAATGAGTATAACTCCGTGTGCGTTGGGACTTAGCAAATCAGAAATATGCGGCAAAATTTTGGTTATGGAAATGAACGAGACATCGCTCACAAATAGTTCGATAGGCTCAGGGATAAGATTTTTGTCGAGCTTGCGGGCGTCGGTGTTTTCCAGCAGGATTATGCGCGGATTGTTGCGTAGTTTTGGGTGCAGTTGTTCAGTGCCAACATCGACAGCGTAAATTTTTTTAGCTTTATTAAGCAGCAAGACCTGTGTAAAGCCGCCTGTAGAGCTGCCAATGTCAAGGCAAATTTTGCCTTCAGGTGAAATTTTGAAAATCTCGAGAGCTTTTTGCAGTTTTTCAGCGGCTCTCGACACAAAGACCTGGTCTATAGTCAGTTCTATTTTGTCCTGTGGCGAAACTTTGTAGGCAGGTTTTGTAATAATTTTGCCATTAACCAGGACTTTACCATGGAGGATAAGGTCTTTAGCCCTTGAACGGGAGTCGGTAAGTTTAAGTTGTAATATTTTTTGGTCTAACCGCAAGGCTAAAAGTCGATTTTTATTTACGTTGGTCTTTAAGGTATTTGCGGTCAAAAATATTATATCGCAGGATAGCGTAAATTGCGCGAAAACCGTCTTTCCAGTTGATTTTTTTACCTTCAGCGTAAGTGCGGCCGTAGTATGAAATGCCTATTTCGTAGATTCTAATGCCAGGGAAGCGGGAGATTTTGGCTGTAACTTCAGGTTCAAAGCCAAATCGTTTTTCTTTAAGCAAAAGTTTTTTCAGGTATTCGGCTCTGAAAAGCTTGTAGCAGGTCTCCATGTCGGTTAAATTCAAATTTGTGAACATGTTGGACAAAAAAGTGAGTATTTTGTTTCCGATGCTGTGCCAGAAAAACAATATTCGATGGGGATTTCCGCCGACGAAGCGGGAGCCATAAACAACGTCTGCGTAGCCTTCTAATATTGGTTTTAGCAGTAAATTATATTCGCGAGGATCATATTCGAGGTCAGCATCCTGTATAATGATGAAATCACCTGTAGCTTCGTCAATACCGCGATGGATAGCTGCACCTTTACCCATGTTTTTAGGCTGGTTAATAAGCCGGATATTTTCCGCAGGGTGTGATTTGATAAAATTTTCGACAATTTCTGCTGTTTTGTCTGTTGATGCGTCATTAACAACGATAATTTCTTTTTTTACACCATTAATTAAATAAACATCGATGACTTTATTCAGGATTTTTTCGATTGTGGCTTGCTCGTTGTATGCTGGCATTATAATGCTTAAAGTGGACATAAGTTTTTTCTTGCAATTATAGCTAAAACAAATAAAAACAAAAATGTTTGTGACGATAATGTTTCCAAATAAAAGCGAATTTAGTATTTTTGAATCGAGTAGAAAATAAACTAAAAAATTCTATAATCATGGCTAAAAAAGTCGTTTTAGTGGCAACAGTAAAACCTTTTGCACCAGAGGCTGTCGAAGGTATAAAAAAGTTAGCAGAGCAAGCAGGTTACGAATTTCGTTTATTAGAGAAATATCAAGACCAAAATGAACTTATCCAGGCAGTTAAAGATGTTAATGCCCTTATTGTACGCTCTGATAAAGTGACAAAAGAAGTCATAGATGCTGCGCCAAATCTTGAAATAATTGTCAGAGCAGGTGCAGGTTACGATAATATTGATATTCAATATGCCAAAGAGAAAGGAATTGTCGTAATGAACACTCCTGGACAGAACGCAAATGCTGTGGCAGAGCTGGCAATTGGCATGATGATTTACATGGCAAGGAATAAGTTTAACGGAAAACCTGGTACTGAGCTGAAAGGAAAGACATTAGGGCTTTTAGCTTTTGGAAATGTAGCGAGAAATGTTGCACGAATAGCCAAAGGTATCGGCATGGACATTTATGCTTATGATGCATTTGTTCCAAAGGAAGTTATTGAGCAAGCAGGTGTAAAACCTGTCAACAGCCAGGAAGAGCTTTTCGAAAAATGCCAGTATGTTTCGTTGCATTTGCCACTTACAGAACAGACTCGCAAGTCGATAGGTTATGATTTAATCATTCGAATGCCTAAAAACGCCACATTGGTCAATACTGCAAGGGCAGAGATAATCAACGAACCAGAGCTTTTGAAAGTTTTTGAAGAACGTGACGATTTTAAATATTTATCAGACATAAAACCCGTTGATGAGCAGACTCTTAAGACACTGGAAGAAAAATTTGCCGGACGTTTCTTCTTTACACCGAAAAAAATGGGTGCGCAAACACGTGAAGCTAATATCAACGCTGGTCTGGCTGCTATTCGTCAAATTATTGATTATTTCGAAAAAGGAATTACTCGTTTTCAGGTAAACAAATAATTCTTCGAACAATTTGATTTGCACAGAGTTGTCAAATTTTGATTCCCACTGGTTAAATTTGATTCTTTTTAAAGCTTAATGTTTTTTGCTCAAAACGAATTAGGCAGAAAGATAATAATGACGTATATCAAGTCTTATTTCAATACAATCGTATAATTGCGGATAATAGCTCAGAGAGCTGCTAAATGTACGAGTCAGTTGCGAGGCATAGCCTCGCAACTGACTTTGTTGTTAATTAATTGGTTTTAAATACTTTGTGTTTTAACAAAAAGCCTTTACTTAAATTTTGCTAATAAATCTTATTTTTTTGTCCTAAAACATTTTTAATCCTTATCTTTGCTACTAATTAACCTTTTTTTAAACTTAAAATTTAATTTTATGAGGCGGATTTTTTATCTGTTTGTTTTCCTGCTGCTTTTAGTGGGATTTTCTGCGACTGCCCAGACTTATAAAGTCGTTAAAGGGCCACGTCCTCCTATTAATCTTGACAAAGTGCCAAAGGATGCTTACTACCCAGGCATTTTAAAGATTAAGTTTACGCCTAACATGACTAAAATTCTTGACGAACATGGGGTTACCCGTACTAAATCAGGTATTGTCCAGTTTGGCATTCCGTCAGTTGACAAGCTTTTAAGAAAATATGGTGTAAAATATGCTAAAGGCGTTTTTGATTATCCGATTTTTAAAAATTCGAAATTCAAAGCTCGTCACCGTGCATGGGGATTCCATCTGTGGTATCGGTTGGAAGTCGATAAGAATTTAGACATCAAGCAGTTGGTTCGCGAATTTCAGGCTTTACCAGAAGTTGAATACGCAGAACCAGAATACAAAAAAGTTCTTTATGGTCAGCCTGTTAAGAAATGGACTCCAAATGACCCTGATTATCCACAGCAGTGGCATTACAACAATACAGGCCAATCAGGTGGTACTGTTGATGCTGATATTGATTTACCAGAGGCCTGGGATCTTGAAAAAGGCGACACTAACGTAGTAGTAGCTATAGTTGATGGCGGTATCCAGGTAGATCACCCTGATTTACAGGCAAATATCTGGTGGAAAGTGGGGTATAACTTTGTTGACAGTACAACTGTTTTAGACCCTGTTGATCATGGAACACACGTTTCGGGAACAATTGCAGCTGTAAATAATAATGGCGTAGGTGTTTCAGGTATTGCAGGAGGTTCTGGCTCAGGTACTGATGGAGTAAGATTACTTTCTTGCCAGGTCTTTACAAATTCAAGTGCAGGAGGTTTTGGAGTAGCTCCGGTATGGGCAGCAGACCAGGGAGCAGCTATTTCTCAAAATAGTTGGGGATATACACAATCAGGAGTTTATGACCAGGAAGTTTTAGATGCTATTGATTATTTCAATGCTAATGGTGGAGGAAATGTTTTGAACGGTGGTATTACAATTTTTGCTGCTGGAAATGATGACGATGATGGACAGTGGTATCCTGGTTGTTACGAAAATGTTGTTGGTGTAGCTGCTACTAATGACAAGGACCAGAAAGCCTGGTACTCTAACTATGGTGATTGGGTAGATATTGCTGCTCCAGGCGGTGAAACAGGTTCGCATGATTACGAAGGAGTTTTGAGTACAGTTACTAATGGAGGATATGATTGGTATCAAGGTACTTCAATGGCTACTCCACATGTTTCTGGTGTTGCAGGATTAGTCATTTCTTATGCTTATCAACATGGAGTTGTTTTGACAAATGACCAGGTTCGTCAAATTTTGCTTAATTCCACAGATTTTATCGATAATTTGAATCCTAATTATGCTGGCAAATTAGGAACAGGACGTTTGAACGCTTACAAAGCTTTGCTTTATACTCAGGATTTGATTAATGGTCTTACTCCTCCTACAGATTTCGTAGCATTCCCAGCTGATCCAAATACTATTGATTTGAGTTGGGTACCTGATTCAAACGGCCACAGTGTAATGATAGTTTATAGCACAAGTCCGATTACAGGCGAGCCTCAAGATGGCGTGCAATACAATGTTGGCGATACCATTCCAGGTGGGGCAACTGTAATTTATCTCGGCAATGACTCTTCTTTCACTCATACAGGTTTGCAGGAAAGCACAACTTATTATTACGAGGCATTTTCTTACACTTCTACGTATGATTATTCCCTTGGTGTAGTAGCCAGTGCTAAGACTCCTTGTACTTTGTTTACTGATTTTCCATTAATTGAAGGTTTCGAAGGTGGAACTTTGCCAGATTGTTGGTCTGTAGAAGGTGACAACCAGTGGGTATTTGATGTAGCTGGAGGACATCTGGGACATCCTGATACTACTCACTCTGGTTATTACAATGCACTGTTTTATAGTAGCAATGCAGATGGTATTTTGGTTATGCCTGCGATGGACTTTACAGGTGTAAATAATGCTGTGTTGAGATTCTGGCATGCCCAACCTGCGTGGGCTGGTGATCAGGATACTTTGATTTTAGTTTATAAGAGTAACCCTGCTGATGATTGGCAGGTTATTGAGACTTATACAGGAGATATTCCAGATTGGACAGAAGAAATTGTGCAATTACCTGATTTGAGTCCTTATTATCAAGTTGGTTTTATGGTTAAAGCTCGCTATGGTTACGGCGTAGCGCTGGATGATATTATGTTGGTTGCAGACCAGCCATTCCCACCAGAGGTCAATATCACGTCAGTTGGTAATATTTCGCAGACAAATGTTACTGTAAACTGTTCGATTAACAATGTAAGTAATGTTAATATCGTAACTTCAGGTGCTTTGGTTTCTACCTCTGCTGATGCTGTTTTGACCGATCAAGGAGTAATTGTTGAGACTACAAGTTCGCCTGTTCAAAGCGGTTCTTATAGTGTAGATTTTACAACTTTGACAGCTAATACAAGTTATTATGCTCGTGCTTTTGTAATTACAGATAGCGACACAGTTTATAGTGTTTCGGTTAATTTCAAGACACTTTGTAATGCTTTGACTACTTTGCCTTACACAGAAGATTTTGAGTCTGGTCAGATTCCTGAGTGTTGGCTTGATATGCAAGGACATTGGATATTGTCAAATGGCGGTCATAGTGGACATCCAGCTTCTGCGCATTCTGGAACAAACAATTTATTGCTTTATAGCTCGTCTGATTTACACGATACTTTGTTGTTGCCGGTATTTAATTTGACAAATGTACAGAATCCTGTATTTAAATTCTGGCATACTCAGCCAGCCTGGGCAGGTGACCAGGATCAGTTAAGTGTTTTGGTTCGTTATGGTGCTGACCAGCCATGGCAAACAGCACTTGCTTTCGCTGATGATATACAAGATTGGCAATTAGATTCTATTTCTCTGGATGCTCAGAGTTTTGTTCAGGTAGCTTTTGCTGGTTTCGCATCGTATGGTTATGGTATTAGTATAGATGATATAAGTCTTGAAAGTCAGGCTGTTAGCACAGACGTTCAGGATAAAACCAATTTAATCAGGATTTATCCGAACCCAACAGTGGGCGATGTTTATATCGCTGTACCGAAGGCAAATTACAGGTTAGAAATTTTCGATCCTGCTGGACGTTTGGTTGTTAGCAAGCGTTTGTCAAGCACTATAAATCACATAGATTTGAATTTAGCTTCAGGTATTTACATCGTAAAACTCCGTGGTGAGGATGTTAATTATACTGGCAAGTTGATTGTTAAGTAATTGATTTGAGCTTTTTAAATGTTTTTGATTGTTGGGCTGCCCGCTACGGGCAGCCCAACTTTTTTCGTTTAATTGTTGTGATTGTTAAAAAATTAGTTTTTTGGGTCAAATTTTAGGTCTAATGTTCAAAGCATTAGCAAATTTGCGTTAGTCCGTTGCTGGGCGGGTTGTTTTGTAAAATTCCGGTGTACGTTTAAAACTGTGGTCAGGAGTAAAAAAAATTTTTTCGTGTAAAACTGTGTAATCGGCAGTATATCAGGTAAATTTTGGCCAGGAAGCTTTAATCGAAAAACAGAAAGTACAGAAGCAACAAAATCCCTGCATGAGTTACAAGTAAAGTTGTAATGAACGACGAAAGCATAAGGAAGACGAAAATCATTATCCAGCCAGCGTAAATATCTTTGGGGTTTGCCAGATCAATGAGCCATAGTAAAACTGCTGCAATTGCTGAATATATATATCCTCCCCAGTAGCCAAAATCAGTAAATCCCTGGCTAATAAAGCCGTTTGACGCATTTAGCAATTGTCGGTGATAGTAATATTTTCCAACGTACTGTCCGGGCAGCATATTAATGGGATTATGCTCAAAAAACATGATTTTACTGTATGATAGATGCAAATGCAAATGTTCGAAAGTTTTTAAATACGCAATGTTGTGATACTCAGGCACAATTAAAAATCTACGTACAAAAAACGATTCCAGAGAAATATGGTTAAAAAAGATTCGTAAAATTATAGCTAAAACGATGATAATTAGCAGAGTAGAGGAATAAAACAAGCTGCTTTTTACATAATCGTTTACAAGAGCGAACAAAAACGCCACAATAGCTACAAACATAATAAATCGCATGTTAAGCAGCATGCCAAGCCATGCTGCGATTATTAAAACCGTTAGGCTGATGTACCATTGTTTTTTACGTAATGAAATTATGATACTTAGCGGTATTGCAAAATCAACAGTCCAATGAAATAAATAACCCAACCGCTCGACAATTGAATTGGCTTTTGTCCGAAAATGTGGCTGTTCGACCAAAAGATTAGAAATTTTGCCAAAGTCATGGAATTTGACATAAAACTTTAGACTTAACCATACAAATACAAAAAAAATCAAAGCCAATGAACTGTAATACAGTATTTTGGGCGAAAATCGTCTAAAAATCTTCAGATTTAACCGTAATTGAAAAAAACTTAAAACAATAAAAACAAAAAACAAACTTACCGCCAAAAGTTTAAAACCAAACTCAGGTTCGTCGCGATACAGGACCAATGCAGGAATCAGCACTGAAATGTAAATCAGCGTAACGACGAAAATTTGCCGGTTAGTGAACTTTAACCATAAAAAAACTCCCAGAAAAATAACGAAAAACAACAAGCTAACTAAAGTCGTTTCCC
>WFZV01000219.1 GCA_015489395.1 Bacteroidales bacterium | reverse complement strand
ATTTTATTTATCAGAAACCGACAACTCACAAATTACACCCAATACCTTGAATATCAAGACTCTATTAATTTACAAAAACTCAATAATTGCACCCAACTCCATAAGCAATTGGAAATATCCATGCACTCCCTCGAAGAACAAATCAACACTACCCTTACAAAATACAACCAACAAAACGACAGTCTTCAGTCCTGCGAACAAAACGTTGACAAACTCCGCCAGCAAATCAATTATTTTCGTACTCATCTTAAAAACATTAGCTACCAAATCCACAAAATCTATAAATACTCGCTGGAAGCCTCTTCCAAATAGCCTGCTTACGCAGTTTTACGACACTGCTAAACTCTGTTTTATAGCATTTTTATCATCATACAAAAATTATATTTTTGAGTAAACCTCAAAAATCTTTTACCATGGAATACCGAATCGAACACGACACACTGGGCGAAGTTAAAGTGCCTGCTGATAAATATTGGGGCGCACAAACACAGCGCTCTTACAATAACTTTAAAATCGGCGAACCTGCTTCCATGCCCAAAGAAATTATACGGGCTTTTGGCATTCTGAAGAAAGCAGCTGCTATGGCTAACTACGAATTAGGAGTGCTGCCAAAAGAAAAAATGGAATGGATTGTTCGCGTTGCTGATGAGATTATCGAAGGCAAATTAGACGAACATTTCCCTCTTGTTATCTGGCAAACCGGCTCTGGTACCCAAACTAACATGAACGTCAACGAAGTTATTGCCAATCGTGCGCACGTGCTTATGGGATACAAATTAGGCGAAGGAAAACGACTGCTTCACCCCAACGACGACGTCAACAAATCCCAGTCTTCTAACGACACTTTCCCTACAGCTATGCACATCGCAGCATACAAAATGCTTATGGAAGTCACTATTCCGGGTATTAAGAAACTTCGTGATGCTCTGGACGAAAAGAGTAAACAATTTATGAAAATCATAAAAGTCGGACGTACCCACTGGATGGACGCTGTTCCTCTGACATTAGGACAGGAATTTTCTGGTTATGTTGCACAATTGGACACTGGTTTGCAGGCTTTAGAAAACACTCTGGAACATCTCTCATGGTTGGCTCTGGGCGGAACTGCTGTCGGTACTGGACTTAACGCACCTAAAGGTTTTGACAAATTAGCTGCGCAGAAAATCGCTGAATTAACTGGATATCCGTTCAAAACTGCTCCGAATAAATTTGCATGGTTAGCTGCTCACGATGCTATCGTCGAAGCTCACGGCGCTTTGAAAACTATTGCTGCTGCTTTGATGAAAATCGGTAACGATATACGTGTTTTAGCTTCTGGACCTCGCTGCGGTATCGGCGAAATTAAAATCCCGGCAAACGAACCTGGTTCTTCAATTATGCCTGGCAAAGTTAACCCAACCCAGGCAGAAGCGATTACAATGGTGGCTGCCCAAGTATTTGGTAACGACGTGGCAATTAATGTTGGCGGCATGAACGGACACTTTGAACTCAACGTGTTTAAGCCAATGATAATTTACAATTTCCTGCAAAGTGCGAGACTAATCGGCGATGCTTGCGTATCATTCACCGATAAATTAGTCGTTGGTATCGAACCTAATCTGGAACGTATTAAGCATTTCCTGGACAATACTCTGATGCTGGTTACAGCACTTAATCCGGTTATTGGTTACGAAAAAGCAGCTGAAATCGCCAAAAAAGCTTACAAAGAAAACAAAACGCTCAAACAAGCTGCTTTAGAACTTGGCTATTTGACCGAAGAAGAGTTCGATAAATACGTTCGTCCTGAAAAAATGGTCGGTATTGACTTTGACTAAATTCTCGATAAAAATTACAAAATAGGCAGGGACATAAGATTTAAAACAGCGAATAATTAGCTTGTTATCAACAGATAGCAGAAATTTTACGAAAAAATTAAAAAAACATTTGCGTGTTTTAGCCAAAAAATCTATATTTGCAATCGCTTAGTGAGCGGGTGGGTTCCCGAGCGGTCAAAGGGGCCAGACTGTAAATCTGGTGGCGTAGGCCTTCGGAGGTTCGAATCCTCCCCCACCCACCCCCACATGAAGACGGCGCCTCAAATTGAGGCGCCGTCTTTCGTTTATCCACGCATTTACGAATATTTGTGATTGCCAGTTTTCTATGATTTTTACGTAATACCCAGCTAATCAGTAAATTAACACGGCCTACAGTAAAACAGTTTTTCGTAGATTTTACTTGCATTGCCTCATTTTTCCACGTACTTTCCTGGTAAACTGCTATTTAGCCAAGCTACCAGCAGTGGCAAACTGCTGTTTTTCGCAGATTTACTATTCCCGCAAATCAGTGAGATAGTGTAGATTTACGAGTATTTGTGTCTGCGCAGTTTTTTATATGACTTTTTACGTAATTTCGGCTAATCAGCAAATTTGCTCTATTCTCATATTTTCCACGTAACCTATCACTTAAGCCAAATCCCCGTTTATATGCCTTGAAAAATAAATTTTCGCCTGTAAAAAACGGAATTGCTGTTGTTTGCTTATCGTCCATCCAATTTAGTCTTTGGCTGATTGTTCAATTTCGTTACATAAAACCTGCCTTAAGCTACTTAACCATAAAATTTTTCGTGGTTTCAAAGTTATTTTTATATTGCGTAAAAATTGATTCACAAGCACAATAAATCATTAAAAATGAGACGATTACCAATTTTCATCGTACTTATTTTTTGGGCATTTGCAGCAGTTGCCCAGACGCAGGTTTTTACCATATCCAATTCGAAAATTATTTACAAACTTGTACTTGATTCCAGCTCAATTGTCGCAGACAGTTTGCAGCTCCAGCCGCAATGGGCAAAGCAATTTAATACTCATACAGCTGTTTTCACCAGCGACGCAAATTTTAGCCTGAATATTTTTTGGACAGACTGGTCAGCGCCCGGTAAAATCATGAACGCAGACAACGAACTGAAATTAAGTGCGAAAGATTTTAAGCTTTTGTCTGTAAAAAAACAGAAGAATCGAGGGGAACAGGTGCTAACGCTGCTGTTTCAAGGTCCTTCGACCATTCGTTTGAGACTAACGTACCAGTTGCCTGATGATGCTTTTTACATCCGGCGGAAAATCACTGTTTTAGACACACTTACACAAAAGCATTTTTTGCAAGTATTAGCGCCGTTGGACATTAGTTTTCCTGCGTACCAGGTTTACGATATTGTTAAAAACGGTGGCTTTGGACAGCCTATCGCGCTGTCATTGAGCAATGGCGGTATTTTTTTCGGTCTTGAATATCCAGCTGCCACGCAATATTTTAAAATGCACCAGGACCGCTATATTGTTAAAACCCAGCAAGAAGTAGGAAAAATAATCGACAAAAACGGAATTAGCTCAGACTGGGCAGTCGTAGGGCTAACGCCTAACCAGTATATTAAATGGTGGTTTTACCAGTATTTAAACAGCCAACGTATCTCGCCCTTAAAACCTTATACACTGTACAATACCTGGTATGATTTGCG
>WFZV01000218.1 GCA_015489395.1 Bacteroidales bacterium | reverse complement strand
TTACAGAAGACTGTTAGACATTACGTAATCGTCAAATTTCAACGAGTAAAAATATAAAATTTGTCGAAAATAAAATAGGATTAGCGAAATTTTTTAGAAAAATTTGTTTAAAAGCTGCTATTTACTGGTTTTGTGTTTGTTTTGCCGTTTTACAGGTTGTTGACCTACAAGCATTTTTAAAAATCCGATTTCTTTTGGTGTCAGAAAACGCCATTGGCCGCGTGGAATGTCCTTTTTGTCAAGAAAAGCGAATTTGATACGGTCTAATTTCACCACTTTATAGCCCATTGCTGCGAACATTCGCCGCACAATTCGGTTGCGGCCGCTGTGGATTTCAATGCCTACCTTTTTGTGATCGCCGGGATCGACAAAAGCAGCCTGATCGGCCTGTGCTAAACCGTCTTCCAGTTCGATTCCTTCTACAAGACGCTGTAAGTCGCGTTTTTTAAGCGGACGGTTTAATGTAGCAATGTAAACCTTAGGTATTTTGCTGCTGGGATGTGTTAAAGCTTTTGTTACTTCGCCGTCGTTTGTCAAAAGCAGAACGCCCGTGGTGTTACGGTCGAGTCGTCCTACAGGATAAACGCGTTGTTTTACTTTTCCGCCTAAAAGGTCAATAACAGTACGGCGGCCGTGTGGGTCATAGACAGATGTAATAACGTCTTTGGGTTTGTTCATGACGATGTACACTGGTCGTTCGCCTGACAGTTTTTTGCCTTTAAATCGGACATCGTCAGTAGGACGGACTTTATAGCCAAGTTCAGTGATTTTTTGACCGTTAACAGTGATGTAGCCTGCTTTGATTAATTCATCGGCTTTGCGGCGTGAGGCAATGCCAGAATGTGCGATAAATTTGTTTAAGCGTATTAATTCCTGTGTATGTTCGGAATTTGTTTTTTTTGTCGTTTTAGTGGTTTTAGCGGCTTTTTTGTTTGCACGTTTTGGTGTGCTTTTTTTGTTAAATTTTTTGTTTGTGTTCATAACTAAAAGTTTTTAGCCGTCTCTCGACGGGATTTATTTGGGCAAAGATATGATTTATTGGCAGATAAAGTCAATAGTTTAAGTTAATTTAACCACGATTGTTTGGCTTTTGTTTTGTCTCAAAGATTTTGAATTTAGCCAGTTTCCATTTTTGCAGTCGGTATTGTAGTGAAGTCCAGAGTACGCCAAAGCCATATTTTACGCTTCTGATGAAGTTTATCGATGATGCCTGGGGAAAATAGCGGGTGGGACAGCTGATTTCGCCGATAACATAGCCTGCGTATAGGATTTGTGCAGCGATTTGGTTGTCGAATACGAAATCGTCGGAGTTTGCAAAAAAGTTGATTTTTTCTAAGACCTCGCGGTGATAAGCCCTGTAGCCTGTGTGATATTCGGACATTTTTTGGTTCATGATTATGTTTTGGATAAATGTGAGCAGGCGGTTGGCAATGTATTTATAAATTGGCATACCGCCCTGTAGAGCTTGCTTTCCCAGGATTCTCGAGGCAAATACTACTTTGTAAAGTCCGCTTGTGATCAAATGTACCATTGCGGGGATAAGTTGTGGCGGATATTGGTAGTCGGGGTGGAGCATTATTATAATGTCTGCTCCTAAGTTGAGTGCGTATTGGTAGCAAGTTTTTTGGTTTGCACCATAACCGGAGTTTTTGTTTAGTCTGATTATGTGTTTGATACCCAATTTTTTTGCCAGTTCTACAGTTTTATCCTGACTGTAGTCGTCAACTAAAATAATTTCGTCAACATATTGTTTTGGAATGTCATTATAAGTTTTTTCAAGGGTAGCTTCAGCGTTGTATGCAGGCATGACAACGGCTATTTTGTAGCCCTGGATCATTGTTGGTCGTTATTTTCTAATTTTTTTGCTTCTTCCCAGAGCTGCTCCATTTCTTCTGGTGATGCCTGGGTAATGGATTTACCTTGTTGGCGGAGTTTGTTTTCAATGTATGTAAATCGGTTGTAAAATTTCTGGTTGGTAAATTCCAGGGCGTCGTCGGGATTAAGTCCGTAAAGTCTTGCGGCGTTTATGATAACAAAAAGTAAATCGCCTAATTCTTGTTGTGCTTTTTGTTTATCGCCTTTTTCCAGTTCTTGTTCAAATTCAGCGCATTCTTCTTTGACTTTTTGCCAGATGTCCCGTTTGTTTTCCCAATCAAAGCCTACGTGGCTGGCTTTATCCTGCATACGGTAAGCTTTTATGAGTGATGGTAATGATTTTGGTACGCCGGCAAGTACGCTTTTGTCTTTTTTGTTTTTTTCCTGGAGTTTAAGTTTTTCCCAGTTGTCTAAAACTTCCTGTTCGCCAGATACCTTCACGTCGCCGAAAACGTGAGGATGACGATAAATTAGTTTTTGGTTTAAAGCATTGATAACGTCAGTAATATTGAATTTTCCCTGTTCGTCAGCCATTTTGGCATAAAAAACTACGTGTAAAAGCAGGTCGCCTAATTCTTCTTTTATTTTGTCCCAATCCCTGTTAATGATAGCGTCAGATAGTTCGTAAACTTCTTCGATGGTCAGACTGCGCAGAGAATCAAAGGTTTGCTTTCTGTCCCATGGGCATTTAACGCGGAGTTCGTCGAGAATTTCAAGTAATTTTTGAAAAGATTTAAGAGTATCTTTCATTTTGTTTAAATTTTTATTTATATCTTTACACCTAAACTGCGTGCAAATATAAATCATTTTTCACTAATAAGTTTAACATGTGGCAATTTATTATAGGAGTTCGACCACATAATGTTTTTGGATATACAGTTTCGGCTTACTGGATTGAGCCAGCAGAGCAAGGTTTTTACCGTGTAATTCAGAATATTTTAGTACAGGATGTTGAGGCACAGCCTGATTTGTATTCAGAAGAACAGAAGCAGATTGTGCGTTTGATAGAGGAGATTTCGGAAAATAATATTTATCGAAAATTTTTAAGACGCCGTAAGATTTCTTTTCAGCAGTTTTACAGGGAGTTAGACAAAACTTATCTTGAACAGAACATTTTACCTTTTATCGGTGAGCGCATGGCAAAGATTTTTCGTCTGGCTTATTGGGGAAATGTTAGAATTTTCTTTAAATCATACAGATACGACAAGATTTATAAAGACGATGAGCTTTTTTATATTTTTGAATCAATTGAACCTGTTTTTTATTTCGAAAAAACACAGGATAAAATTTTATATCGTTTAGAATTAGTCCATCGTGGCAAAACAATTGATATTTATGGCAAAAATCTAACTTTTTTAGTCATCGAGCCATGTCATTTTGTTTTAGATGGACGTATTTACCATGCTGATAATTTTAACTGTAAAAAAATTAAGCCATTTATTTCAAAAAAAGACATTGTTATAACTTCAAAAATCGAGGATTATCTTCAGCGATTTGTTAAAAATACGATAAAAAATTATAAGGTTATTGCGAAAGGTTTTGATATTCAGGAAATTCATCCAGAAAAGAAAGCTGTTTTGAGCCTTGAATACACAGTAAACAAGCGCTGGGGATTTGTCCTGACCCTATATTATAACGATTACATTTATTATCCGCTGGTGGGCGAGAAGAGAATCGTAAGAATGATTAAAGAACCAAACACGTTCCGCTTTATAACTTTTGAGCGTGATTTTTCATGGGAAGAAAATATCGTTTATGCTTTAAAGCATGCCGGTCTGCGTCAGGGTAGCGGTTCCGGCATTTTTTATTTACCAGATGTTACGACTAATAGCGATTTACAACTAAAACATACAATCAACTGGCTTAATAAAAACTATGATTCGCTCGAACGCTTGCAGATTAGAGTCGAACAGCGTTTGGAAAAGAAGTTTTTTACCAAAAAAATCGACCTTAATCTTAAGATTACCAAAAAAATCGATTGGTTTGATATCTACGCTACTGTGAAATTTGGCGATTACGAAATACCATTCATTGATTTGCGCGATTATATCTTACAGGGTAAACGCGAATTCCCTTTGCCTGACGGACAAATCGCAATTATACCAGAAGAATGGTTCGCTAAATACAAACACCTGTTTTTATTCGGAAAAAAAGATAAGAAAACCAGGAACATCAAGCTTTTAAAGACTCATTTTACCATACTTGAGGAAATCGAAGATAAATACATCTCCCGCGACGAGGTCTTTCAATTAATCGAAAAATTTAAAAATCGACTGTGGCAAACACCGGAAATACCTAAAACCATCACAGCAAAGCTAAGAAACTATCAGAAGCAGGGCGTTGCATGGATTTACACATTATATAAAAATAACTTTGGCGGATGCCTGGCTGATGATATGGGCCTGGGCAAAACTTTGCAGGTTATTACAGCTATGGCAAAAGCAATGGACGATTATTACCAGAATACAGGACAGGCAGAACAATCTGACACTAAAACAGGACAGCAATTAGACCTATTTAAGAAAAACGGGAAACATTTGCACAATTTAATCATTGTACCTAAATCATTGATACACAACTGGATAAACGAGTTTAAAAAATTCGCACCGTCATATTCGATAATTTCATACACAGGTACTTACCGCAGCAAATTGCAAGATGATTTGCTCAATCACGATTTTATAATAACCAGTTATGGTGTAGTTCGTAACGATATAGAGTTTTTGTCGCAAATTGAGTTTTTTTACGTTGTCCTTGACGAAAGCCAGTATATTAAAAATCCAAATTCGAAAATTTACCAGGCAGTAAGGCGGTTAAAAGCTAAACATCGAATGATTTTGACAGGCACACCAATAGAAAACAGCCTTACTGATTTGTGGACACAAATGAACTTTATAAATCCTGGATTATTAGGCAGTTATAGCTTCTTTCGAAAATATTTTATTTCACAAATTGAGCGCAGTGGCAACGAACAAATAAAGAGCGAACTAAAGCAGCTAATTTCACCATTTATTTTGCGCAGGACAAAACAAGAAGTTGTTAAAGATTTGCCTGATTTGATTGAACAGACTGTTTATTGTGAAATGACTCCAGACCAACATTTAGTCTATGAAAACGAAAAGTCCAAAATAAGGAACGAGATTTTAAAAATCTACCAACAAGGCAAGCTCAAGGAAACTTCGATTTACATTTTGCGAGCCTTAACCCGCTTGCGACAAATCGCTAACCATCCGCGAATTATCAATAATACTGCTGAAATTAACTCTGGAAAATTCGAAATAGTCAAACAAAAAATTGAAACAGTCATCAACGAGGACCATAAAGTTTTAATCTTTTCGTCATTTGTGCGGCATCTGGAGATTTACAAAGATTATATCGAACAACGAGGCTGGAAATACGCAATGCTTACTGGCGAGAGCGAAAACCGTGAGGAGATAATAAGACAGTTTCAGAAAAATGACGATATAAAAATATTTCTTATTTCTTTGAAAGCTGGAGGTGTAGGCTTAAATTTGACAGCTGCAGATTACGTGTTTTTATTAGACCCATGGTGGAATCCGGCAACTGAGCAACAGGCCATAAGTCGCGCACATCGTATTGGACAAAAGAAAAACGTGTTTGTTTACAGGTTTATTACATTAGGCTCAGTTGAAGAAAAAATACAGCTTTTGCAGCAAAAGAAGCGAAAATTATTCAAGGAATTTGTTGATTCTGCTAATATCTTTGCACAGTTATCAGAAGAGCATATTGTGCAATTGTTCGAATAACAAATTTTTTTCAAATGAACGTTTGGTATATTTCAAAGTACGCAATGGTTCCGCAGGATGGTTTTGCTACGAGACATTATTTTTATTCGAAGTACTTTGCACGCAAAGGATTGAACGTAACGCTGATTTCTTCTAATTCTGCGGGTATGATTTACCGTCCTTTTAAAGGCTTTGTGCTGGATAGGCTAATCGATGGGTTTCGTCATATTTTGATTAATGGACCTAAAATCAGGCTTGGTTTTAATCTAAAGCGAATTTATACCTGGCTCGAGTTTGAATACAAATTACGTAGGTTGCCAAAAAAATTAGACCTTGACAAACCAGACATTATTATTGTTTCGTCTTTGTCGTTGTTGACGGTTTTGACTGGTATAAAGTTCAAAAAAAAGTTCGGGGCAAAGCTAATTTTCGAAATACGTGACATTTGGCCCATGAGTTTAGTCGATCTTGGAAATGTGCCACAGTGGTTGCCACCAGTGAAATACCTTGAGTACGTCGAGCGGCGAGGATATCGTAATGCAGATTATATCGTGGGGACAATGCCTTTGTTGTACAAACACGTAGAGGAAGTTATTGGTCGGGATTTTCGTTTTGCGTATTTACCTACAGGTGTGGACCTGGAGTTTATGAACAACCAGCAGCCTTTGCCTGAACATATTTTAAAGCAGATACCAACGGGCAAGTTTCTGGCAGGGTATGCCGGGTCGATTGGCAATTTGAATGCTGTTGACCAAATCGTTGATGCAGCCAGGATTTTGCACCAAAAAAACGTGAAAAACGTCCATATTTTGATTTTAGGCGATGGTCCTTTGAAGCAGAAAATTATGCAATACGCACAGGGATTGGACAATATAACTTTCTTGCCCAAAGTCGAAAAAACGCAGGTTCCCAGTTTTTTGCAGCGTATGGACGTACTTTTACATACCTGGCCTTCGAAAAGAGTCTTCAAGTATGGCGTTTCGCCTAATAAATGGGTCGATTATATGTATTCGGCTAAACCGGTTTTAGTTGCTCTGGACGGACCTGGTCATATTATCAAAGATGCAGGATGTGGCGAGATTTTACCAGCAGAACGTCCGAAAATTTTAGCCCAGAAAATTATTGAATATTCGCAAAAGCCAAAGCAAGAGCTTGAGCAGATGGGCAAGCGCGGCAGGGAATATTTGATAAATCGTCTTAATTACGACCGTTTAAGCGATAATTATATTGCTGTTTTTGAGCAACTTTTAAGCGAGGAATAATGAAGCGTCAGCAAAAGGCTATTTTCTTCGCTGGTCTGGCGGTTTTGTTCTGGTCAACGGTTGCTACTGCTTTTAAGCTTGGGCTTAGATGTTACTCGCCTTTGCAGTTGATATTTCTAAGCAGTTTTGTAAGTGTGTTTGTGTTCGCAGGGATTAGTGTTTTGACTGGCAGGATAAAACAAATTTTTCGTCAATCTCTGGGACAGGTTTTAGGTTCAGCTGTTTTGGGCTTTTTCTCGCCAGCTGCTTATTATCTGGTTTTATTTGAGGCTTATAAGAGACTTCCCGCCCAGGTAGCTCAGCCTTTGAATTATGTCTGGACAATAGTTTTAGTGCTTTTAGCTGTGCCACTTTTAGGTCATAGATTGAATTTCGTAAAATTTTTGTCAGTACTGATAGGGTTTTCGGGGGCTTTTGTTATTTCGACGCAGGGACGGCTTTTGAGTTTTAGGCTTGAGCAGCCGTTAGGTGTTGGGCTGGCATTAGGAAGTTCTGTTTTGTGGGCATTGTATTGGATTTTTTCTACTCGAGATGGACGGGATGATGTAGTGAAGCTTTTTACAAATTTCGTGTTCGGTGTTGTTTATTTAACTATTTTGATGATTTGGTTAAAAGGTTTTTATGGTTTAAAATCAGGTATTTGTTTGCTGGCACCGCTTTATATTGGTTTTTTTGAAATGGGAATTACGTTTTATCTGTGGATGCGTGCGATGGAACTGACAGATTCGTCAGCTAAAATTAGTAATTTGGTGTTTTTATCGCCGTTTTTGTCGTTGATTTTCATACACTTTATTCTTGGTGAAAAAATTTATTATACAACATTTCTTGGATTACTGTTAATTATCCTGGGTATTTGGCTTTCAGAGCGGTTTTAGTGTTAGTTTTTTAATATTTTATAAATTTGAAATTATTCGTAATTTGAATTATTCGTAAAATCTCATAGGTTTGGCT
>WFZV01000217.1 GCA_015489395.1 Bacteroidales bacterium | reverse complement strand
TACCGTCAATTAGGCGTAAATGAAATGAAAGACCAAATCCAGGGCGTAAAATTCTTAAAATCATTACCATTTGTTGATTCGACACGTTTGGGCGTAACAGGCTGGAGCTTTGGTGGCTTTATGACTACATCGCTGGTTACTACTTATCCTGATGTGTTTAAAGTTGCTGTTGCCGGTGGTCCGGTCATTGACTGGTCAATGTACGAAGTCATGTATGGCGAAAGGTACATGGATACGCCTCAGGCAAATCCAGAAGGCTATGCAAAAACAAGTGTTTTGAACAAAATCCAGAATTTAAAAGCTAAATTATTAATTATTCACGGTCAAATCGATCCAGTTGTTGTGCCTCAAAATTCATTGCGTTTACTGATGAAAGCTCAAAAGCTAAATATTCAAATCGATTATTACCCTTATCCACACCAGGAACATGGCGTACGCGGTATAGACCGTTTACACTTACGCAAGAAAATCACAGATTATTTTGACGAAAATCTTTGATTGTAAGTATTTGATTATGTGTAATTTATTGGTAGGAATCTGGTTGTTGACGTAAAAAATTTTTGACAATTTCAAGCTTTTTTGTTACTTTTTTTAAACATAAAGCAAATTAGAATAATTTTAAATTTTAAACAGTTTTTTTAAGCATTTTTAGTCGCTGAAAATCAGTTGTTAAATTGACAATATTTAATTAAAAACTTATTTTTCTCGAAAGTTTTAGGCAAAATATGATGAAATACAAAACTTATAAAAAAATATTAGTTCTGTTGGCGTTATTTTTGTCAATGCGATTATCTGGACAAGTGGCGACAAGTAACGATATTTTTAATTTTACGTTAGACCAACTATACAAAACAAAAGTTGTAACTGCGACAAAACAGCATGATGAGATATTTAAAGTACCGTCAGTAGTTTTTGTTATACCACATTTAATCATCGAAGAGCGAAATTATCATTCTTTAGCAGATTTGTTGGATGATTTACCGCAGATTTTGGTTCATCGCAAGGCATCTGCAGAAGATTATAATGTTTTTACAATCAACGGAGTAACAGGTAATGATAAATTTTTGATATTAATTAATGGTGTTCGCGTTACATCACTGATGGGGGCTGATCATACAATTGCCGAGAGTTATTCGCTTGATGATGTTGAAAGGGTTGAAATAGTTTTGGGACCAGGTTCAGTTTTGTATGGGGCTGATGCTTATGTTGGGGTGATAAATCTTATAACTTTTGATTATTCCAGGCATCAGCCTCAATATTTCTCTTTGTCAGCCGGCAATTTTGGAACTTATCGTCTATCAGCATTGACCAGTTTTAAACATAAAAATCTATCATACGGAGGACTAATTAAGTTTTATAAGTCAGATGAGCCGTTTTATCCAGATTATTATCTAAAAGCTTTTGCATGGTGGAATTATTATCAGCAGACCGGCTTCATGAAAAAGGGCAATGATACAGTAAAACCCGAATTACCCATACAGCCGTGGGGTATACCGACTTATTCGGCACATATTGACCTTTTTGCGAAATATAAATCGTTTGAAGCAGGCATAATGAATTTTTTCGAGCGACATAGTACTTCTTTGGGTGATAGTCCGTCCACTGCCATTTACACGGATAAAGCGAAATATTCGACAAAGATTAATAATTTTTATGTTCGTTATAAAAAGTATCTGTTAGATAGTAGTTTATTTTTTAATTCAACGTTTTCGTTTCAAGACTACAGGATTTTACCTACGTCGGCTTTTATTAATCAATTTACCAATTACAACATAGCTTATAAATACGAGCGAAGTATAGGGTTGAAGTTAGAAAACATGTTGGCTTATTCTATTGGAAAAGAGCAATTTACATTAGGTTTTTCGCTGGAAAGATTGAGCGTATTGCCAAAAACAGGTGATTTACCGCGTCCATTTAATCCATATAAACCTGTATCAGAGCAAGATTTATATTATTTTGGGTCTGACACGGTTGACTATATGGGAAGAAGTTTGAAAGTGCCTCAACAGATTTATCATGTGCATTATTCAAATTATGGAGGATATTTTCAGATAAAGAGTGACTTGAATGACTTTAGCCTGGTTTTAGGGAGCAGGGCAGAGTATGACAGTCGTTATGGATTTAACTGGGTTCCTCGAATAGGTTTGGTTTTGTCTAATTCATCGGAGTTTAGCTTAAAATTCACGTACGGCGGAGCTTATTTTGCTCCATCGCCACATATTGCATACCAGCATTTTGGAACTTTTAATGTTCAAACAGACAGTCTGGGGCGTGTTGTTGGACTGGAAAGCCAGTTTTTCCGTTTGACAAATCCAAATTTAAAAATCGAGCGGATAAAGACTTTTGAAATTGAATCCGATGTTTTGTTGCATAATTTTATGCTTTTTGGTGTAATGTTTTATAATGATTTAAAAGACTTGATAACTTACACTTTTGTCCGGGATACAGTTTTTTTAGGTTATCCTGTAGCGACTGCAATGTTGCCGGTGAATGGAAGTAGCGGTTATAGTTTCGGAGGAACAATTGGAATAGAGTACCAGCTGTATTTTCGAAAAATGAAGTTAACGACGCATTTGTACTATAGTTATGTTGACGGAGCCATAGACAACAAGCCTTTGCTTTTTAATTCTAAGCACACTGTCAAGGCGATAATAGATTTTATTTACAATAAGCAGTTTTCAGCGTATTTGTCATTACAGTACCGTTCGCCTATGTACAACAATATGTTCGTAACAGGTTATTCGCCGCAGTTTTTCTCTCAGGTTTTTGCGATAAATTACAAATTTCTGAGTAAGAAGAAATTAACCGGATGTATTTATGCCAAATTTTCAAATATTTTAGACCAGCGTTATTATGATGTTACAGAAGGGACGTTTGGTTTTGTGCCGCAGGACCCGTTGAGATTCGAGATAGGAATAAAGTTTACAAACAAATAATTTAGTTCATATCAGAGAGGTAACGTTTCAAAAGGTGATCGTTTTTCATAGCTTTTTTGACTTTTTCTAAGTCTTGAGGCGTATCCACTGAGTAAACAGTATTTTCGATTAAAATCATTTTAACAGTATAGCCATACTCCAGGACACGTAGCAAATAAATTTCCTCGATAACTTCTAAAGTAGCAGGCGGGAGCTGAACGAGATTAAGTAAAAATTTTGAGTCGAAGGGCATTACATTAACTTTTTTAAGTGGAGGTATGCCTTTTTTCCCTTTGAATGGCGAAGGTATTGCTTCACGTGAAAAATACAAAGCATTGTTATTGATATCCACAACGACTTTTATTTCATTTGGATCGTGGAATTCCTCTTCTGTTTTAATTTCGCACATCAGACAGCTTACCAAAACATTTTCGTCGATGTAAAGCGGGCTAATAGCATTGGCAATCATGTCGTTAGTTATCATTGGTTCGTCGCCTGAGATTATCACTGTGATGTCGAATTGTGTATTGATTTTTTTCTGATAATACTGGAGTGCAAAAGCGCTGCTTTCAATAGGATTATTGTGTTCTGGTGGTGTCATAACGACATTTGCTTCCAGAATGTTCTCTGCGTAATTTTTTAGTTCTTCATCAGGTG
This sequence comes from Bacteroidales bacterium, assembly GCA_015489395.1. Taxonomy (GTDB): domain Bacteria; phylum Bacteroidota; class Bacteroidia; order Bacteroidales; family S143-33; genus S143-33. Next base: position 5,947 of record WFZV01000217.1, on the reverse strand, counting down.
TAGCAATTATTAAATCGTCAAGGTCTTTGCAAAGGGCAGCACGCTTATAGACGTGTGCAATCATAGGAAGGCTGAATATTTCGGCCAGGGCTTTGTGTGGAAAACGCTTAGAATTGAGTCTTACTGGTATAATGCCTATTGTGCTTTTCTTTTTGAGCATAAAAAATAATTTGTAATTCCACGATGTTAACAAATTTAAAGTTTTTAAACCAGATCACAATATCTGTTAAATCAAAATAAACTTAAATTAACCGAATTTTTGTGTAAAAGGACAAACTAATAATTGTCAAAAGCTTTGTATTAGCAAACGTTTTCGGAAATTAATGACAGTCAGGCTTTAAATTTAATGGGTATTCTAATAACTTTGATTAAATGCAAATTTTACCTGTCTTATGCGAAAATTTATTTTTCTGCTTATTTCTGTTTTTATTGCAATAAATGCTAATTCGCAGATTTACCAGCCAGAAGGCTTAAATATGCCGGGTTCTTGGAATGGCTGGCAAAACCCACCTACGAATGCTTTGTTTTTGGCAAGTGCTACGCAAGTTGCTGGCGGTTGGGTGCATAGAATTGAATTAGGCCAGCCGATTTATCAAACAATGTTCTCGACTTTACCAGATGGACAATTGTCAGGCGGTGGATATAGATTTTTATTTACCAGTGGTCCGTCAGACAATCCATGGCAGAATAAATGGACTGATGTTGTTGTTCAAATCGACTCGCTACAAACTTACATCTGGCACAATGACGGCGGCGGTAGCGATGATTCGGTCTTTTTAGAAAACAATAAATTTTACGTTGTAAACTGGGAAGACCTTGGTTATCAGGATACAAAAGCTATTTTTATGCAGCTTTCTTCGCGGCCGGCTAATATCGATACGGTTTTACAATATCCAGCAGCTGTTTATGATACGGACTCAGTTTATATCTCGATTCAGCTCGATACTACGCCTGCGGAAGAACAAAAATTTTTCGTCAGATATACCACAGACGGCTGGCAAACGAGTAATTTAGCTGGATTCAGCGCCACTGACTCTGGTTTAGTTGCAGTAATTCCGCCTATGTCTGCTGGACTTTCTGTCAATTACTATGTTTTTAGCACAGTTTTTAACAATCCCACTGACAATTACGATTTAATCACAATAACATTTAAAAACAACAATGGTCAGAACTATACATACGAGGTCAACTCACGTACAGAGCTGGATACTAATTGCGATTTACGAGTAAGTGCTGTTTACCCTCAACCGGCTTTGCCGGTGGAAGACAGCGGAGTAACAATATGGTTTGACGCTACTTTGGGAAACGGTGCTTTGGCCAATTACCAGGGTGATATTTACGCCCATACTGGTTTGATTACCACACAAAGTCCGGACAGTACTTATTGGGTTCACATTGTTTCGCAGTGGGGGCAAAATCTGCCGCAGTTGAAATTCACTCGAGTTGGTACTAATTTGTACAAGCTCAGAATCAATAATATACGGCAATTTTACGGCGTAACTGATACCAGCGAGCATGTTTTAAAAATCGCTATGGTAATACGTTCGGCTGAGCCTATTGACCCTGACCATCCGAATGATTACATTGTTGCGCGTCAGGAAGATGGTTCTGACTTTTTTGTAAAAGTTTATCGTTCAGGACAATTGGCAGCTAAGGTCGTGACTCCAAATAAATATCACAATCTTTATGCAAATGACGAGCCAGTGCGGATTTGTGCATATTCGCTAAATGCTGATACGACAAAGCTTTATGTAGACGACAGTCTGGTGGCCTGGACGACCACTGATTCGGTGAGCGTACTGCTGGATTCAGGCAGTTTATCGCAAGGGAACCATTATGCCAGAGTAGTTGCTATTCGTGGAAGTCAGACCAGCGTAAATCGTCAGATTTTTTTGATTTTACCGCCGGTTGAGACAGCTCCTATGCCTGCAAATTTAGGCAATGGCGTGACTATCCGTAATGACACTGTTTACTTTGTTTTGTGGGACCCGCCAGCTTTGAAACGTTTTGCTTTTGTGATAGGCGATTTCAATAATTGGCAGCCAGATGTGAATTATTACATGAAGCGTACTCCAGATGGTAAGCACTTTTGGCTTGCAAAAACAGGCTTTGACCCAAACACAGAATACGGTTATCAATTTTTTATCGATGGGAAATTGCGTCTGGCAGACCCGTACGCACACAAGATTTTAGACCCATGGAACGACAAGTATATTCCTGCATATAATTATCCGAATCTCAAGCCTTATCCGTACGGAAAAACTTATGGTATTGTCAGCACGTTTAAAATCAACGAAGACCAGTACAATTGGCAGGTAACTAATTTTACGCCAACAGCAATTGGAGAGCGACAGCCGGACCTGATTGTTTACGAGTTGTTGGTGCGGGATTTTGTGGATAGTTCGGCTCTAAAAGATGTAACTGCAAAGTTAGATTATATTAAAAATCTGGGAGTTAATGCAATAGAGATTATGCCTGTAAATGAGTTTGAGGGCAATTTGAGTTGGGGCTATAATCCAGATTTTTATTTTGCAGTTGACAAGTATTACGGAACAAATAACGACTTTAAGCATTTTGTTGATGAGTGTCATCGTCGCGGCATAGCAGTGATTTTGGATGTTGTGTTTAATCATTCGTTTGGGCTATGTCCGTTGGTTCAGATGTATTGGGATTCGAAAAATAATCGTCCTTCGGCAGATAATCCCTGGTACAACCAGGTAGCTCCACATCCGTTGAGTCCGGGATATGATTTTAATCATGAAAGCCCTTACACTAAGAAGTTTGTTAAAGATGTATTAAAATATTGGTTGACAGAGTTTAAAGTTGATGGATTCAGGTTTGATTTGTCTAAAGGTTTCACACAGCGGCATACTACTGATTTGTCAGCGTGGTCGGCTTATGACCAATCGCGAATTAATATTTTAGAAGATTATTACGATTTTATAAAGTCGATAAATCCAAATGCTTATGTGGTGCTTGAACATTTTGCTGATAATGATGAAGAGCAGGTTCTGGCTAATTATGGCTTTATTTTGTGGCAAAGAATGAGCGAGCAATACGGCCAGGCGTTAATGGGCTGGCAGGATAATTCTGATTTTTCGTGGGCTTATTATCAAAACCGTGGTTTTAATTATCCGAATAATTTAGTTTTCATGGAAAGTCATGATGATGAACGCTTGATTTATAAAGCACTTCAATGGGGAAATCATACGTCAGATTATGATGTACGGCAATTGGATACAGCTTTGAGCCGTGAACGTGGATTAGTTGCTTTTTGGGCAACAATGCCAGGTCCGAAAATGTTATGGCAATTTGGCGAGTTAGGATATGATTATTCGATAAATTATTGTTCTCCAGGTGTTTATAGCGACGATTGTCGTACTTCGCCAAAACCTGTGCGCTGGGATTACCGGTTTAATCCCAAACGCTGGAAGTTGTACAATACTTACAGAAAATTGCTTTATTGGAAGCAAACAAATCCGATATTCAGGCTTGGCAATTTTTCGTTAAATACTTCGGGATATGTCAAAGAGCAGTGGATAAGTTCAGATACGTTTAATATTTACGTTGTTGGCAATTTTGACGTGGTAAGTCAGTCGGTTAACTTTCATTTTCAGCATACCGGAACCTGGTACGATGTTTTTAATGGCACAAATCTGAGTGTCAGCTCAACGTCAATGTCGGGAACACTTGCACCGGGTCAGTTTCATATTTATGCTGATCATCCTGTCAATTTAGTCGATGCTTTACCGGCGAAAGTGAGTCAATTACGGCACCGTAGCAAGTTGTTTTACCCGGATCCGGCGTCTGACAGAATAGTTTTAAACAATGGCAGGAATGGTCGAATTGAAGTATATACGACATCTGGTCGTAAAGTTTTGCAGAAAAACGTCAGTGTAGGGCAGAGCCTTGACATAAGTCAGTTGCAATCAGGTTTGTACATTGTACGGTTTATTTCGACGAATACAGAGCAGACGCAGCTTTTAATCAAGAATTAAACGTACTGGTTTTGTAAGTTGTTAGCTGTGTGCATGTACGATTCGTCATAAGGCAAAGAGCAGGGCAGAGCTGGCAGCGAATGCCAGCTCTGCCTCTTTTCGTACTGAAGAACCTGCTTTTTCACCGCCCGCTTGTTTTTTAGCCTGCTGGCAGAGAATAAAGCGAAACGGGCAGAGTGATATTTTGTGTGTATAAAGGGGCTGAGTGAATGTCCAAAGTACCTGCTTTTTCGTCGCTCGCTGTTTTTTAGCCGTGTAGCTGGCAGAGAATAAAGCGAAACGGGCAGAGTGGGTGTGTATCAAAAGATTGCGCTTTGATCTGGAGGCGCGCCGTCTGGACGTCTTCCACGACTCAGACGAAGAGGAGATTACCCGCTTGCTGGAAGACCTGGATCTGGGTGACAGGTTAGTGGAAAGCACCAGGGAAGATAACCAGACATTTGAGCCAGACGACACACAGCAACAACGCCGCCTCCTGTGGGCAGTTCTGGGTATTAACTTTGCTTTTTCGTCATAGAGATAACAACTGGCTTCCTGGCCAATTCCATGGGACTGGTGGCCGACTCTCTGGATATGCTGGCCGACGCCATTGTCTATGGTCTGAGCCTGTGGGCCGTGGGCGCTGCCGTAACCCGCAAAAAACGAGTGGCGCGCCTGAGCGGATATTTCCAGATGTTTTTGGCTCTGATGGGATTGGTAGAAGTAGTGCGCCGTTTCATCGGAGCAGAGCCTCTGCCTGACTACCGTATGATGGTCGGTATCTCTGCCCTGGCGTTAATAGCTAATTCCTTCGCATTATGGACACTGACCAGGAGCAAAAGCCAGGAAGCCCACATGAAAGCAAGCATGATTTTCACATCTAATGACGTAATTATCAACACTGGCGTTATACTGGCCGGTGTGCTTGTCCTTTTTACCAAATCCAAATACCCGGACCTGGTAATGGGCGCAATTGTTTTTGTGATCGTAATGCGAGGATCCCTGAGAATTCTTAAACTAGGAAAAGAGTAAATACTAAAGCCATCATTTTGTACTGGTTTAATTACTTGAAATTTAAGAGAGGATATCAGAATTTATATTGATTATCCCGGTTTATCCACCACTAGGACGGTCCACGTCCTAGCTTTATTAAATATCTACTCTAGCGTTATTGTAAAGGCAAAAGACAGTCCCTGCGAGCGAATATCTGTTTTGAGTAAAGAATAATTGTAAGTAATTACTATCAAAAACTGTTGTGCATTTTCTATGGTCACCCCTGGAGTGATCCAGACTTGCGATAACTGCATGTTAGCAGGCACGATCATAGAATTAAAACCTATAACATACTGAATTTTACCTATATACAAACCGTGGTCCATATTAAAGAAAACACCACTGACCTTAGGTTCCAGATTATTATGCAAATAAACCAATTCCATGTCTGAGCTAAAAGCCTCTGTATATCGCAAGCTTGTTACCAAACCACCCCCAAAGTTATTAACAGACACTGTCGTGTCCATAGCAAGGTTGGTGCCTCCGATTACTGATATTAAAACCTTTTGCCGTGTAAAAACTTTGTACTTAACGCCCAAAGCAACGTCATTCATACTAACTGGCATATAAAATCCTAGTTCCAAATTCGGTATAGCACCATAGGTAAATCTAAAGTTAAAACTCTTGTGCAGAGCAGTATCCCGGTCATAAACATTAGTATGAACCAGAAAAATATCTCGCTCTACAGAGAAAGAAGGCTCAAACTCTAGCTTTCCTGTACCTACTACAGTAGCACTGAGTGTGTTGAGCTTTGAAGCTGATAGTCCACCTATCTGGGCCAGGGACACATAGCTTATTATTAGCAAAACGAAGAACAGAAAACCTCTTTTCATGTCTAAAAATTTAATTTTGCTCAAAAATTTTTTACTTAACAGTCCAGCAATTCCTACTTTTGGCAAATTTAATTAACTTAATTC
>WFZV01000216.1 GCA_015489395.1 Bacteroidales bacterium | reverse complement strand
GTTAAAGCTCGTTTCGTTCGTGGAGGTTCTACAAAGTACCTCGTAGAAATGCTTAAAGAAGGACTTACTGATTATATTTTAGACGGACAAACATTCGACCTCGACGGTGTCCGGTCAATGCGCGAAGACCCGCGACATGTATGGACCAGTCCTTTTACCTCATACAACTACCATAGCAAAGGTAATTTTGCTCAATTGGTTGATCTTGCCATACTTGGCGCTACAGAAATAGATGTTAATTTCAACGGAAATGTCGTAACACATTCCGACGGCTACATGTTGCATGGAATTGGAGGTTGGCAAAATACCCTGTTCAGCAAAACAGTAATTCTGCCTTTGCCTTTGATTCGCGACCGCATACCGGTTATTGTCGATGAAGTTACGACTCTGGTCGGTCCTGGGGAATTGATTGACGTAATTATAACTGAACGGGGAATTGCAATAAATCCGCGGCGTGAAGATTTAATCGAAGCTACAAAGAACAGCGGTTTGCCAATACGTTCCATTGAAGAATTAAAAGCAGAAGCCGAGAAAATAGCTGGAGGCAAACCGCGTAAACCCAACCTGGGCGAGGAAGTCGTTGCTGCGATTAAGTGGGTCGATGGTACAGTGATTGATGCGGTTCGCCGGGTAATACCCGATGATTAAGCGTTTTTGCTAAGTACGTACTTGCGCCTGGCGCACTGTTTACGCTAATCCGTTGCCATTACGATAAGTCCTTAGCTTTCGGAAAACTAATAATTTATCGTACAGGTTTTGGGACAGATGCCGGATTTGGTGCTTTGGGTCGCAGGCGGCACTCCGAACAAGCAGACGGAGTGCCGCCTGCATGTTTTTGAAAAATTGGTAGTATAAGCGATTGTCTTGACAATCAGTCTTTTGTTCGTTGATTTTAAGCATAATCCACAGTCCTTCACGAAAAAAAAGAAATTATCGTCAAAATCCGGATTTGTGCAGTTGCCAAAAAGAGCTTAATTGTACTTAAAAACTGCCTTCGCACGAAAAATTTTATTTTTCGAGTCAATGCGAAATATTTTAACTTCGCCGTAAAAAAGGTTTATGCAAATTCACATAGGTTGTAGCGGCTTTCCTGTCGGACGTAAGCGATATTACCAGGACTTTAAACATGTTGAAGTACAAATAACTTTTTATCAAATCTTGACAGACCAACGGCTTGAAAAATGGCGTAACGAAGCACCAGAAGACTTTGTTTTTAACATTAAAGCCTTTCAGGGCATCACGCATCCAACGTTTATGAACACGTGGCGACGGGCAAATATCCCACGGGAAGGTGAATTTGGCTATTTCAAAGACAGCCCTGATGTACAATGGTCATGGCAGCAAACATTACACGAAGCCCGGATCCTGCGAAGCAAATTTATTTTGGTACAGTTAGCACGTAGTTTTCGTCAGACACAGGAAAATCTGCAGAATGTTTATAAATTTTTCGACAAAATCGACCGTGATGGATTTAAAATCGCAATTGAATTGCGCGGATGGTCTGAACAATGGATCAGGAATTTGTGCAAAGACTTTGACCTGATTGACGTTGTAGATTTAAACCAGCGAGACCCGGTCTGGCTGGGCAATGACGAAATTTTGTACGTGCGGTTCCATGGCCGTTATGATGAACGAGGAAGAATTTTCGCACATTACAGCTATTCAGTTGACGAACTGGAGCGTATGGCAGAAAAAGTTTTGAGTTATGACGGCACAGCTAAAGAAGCCTGGATAAATTTTAACAACACTGATATGTACCGTAATGCGCTGATGTTCAAGGAAATTGTACAGGATAAGCTCAAAGAAATTAGCTGATTTTTTAGCAGTTTGTCCGTGTTTTTAGCTTTTTAACCATAAAAAACAAACATTCACCTAAAATCATTCGAAAATCTCTGTATCGAACGTAAATGAAGTGATTAAAAAGTACAAACCAGCCAATGGATCGAGTATTTGCCAGGTAGATTTATCCAGATAAATAGGAATCAACGGATTGAAAAATATTAAAATCAAAAACAGGTAAATGAACCAAAAGTACTTTTTTCGGGCTAATTCGTAATAAAGCAGTATCAGTGCAGCGATGCTCACAATTATGCGTAGGATTTTGTAATAACCGTATGGCAAGTCTAAAATAGCGATAAAAAGTAGCAAGCTAACCAGAAATATCAAGATATTGAACTTTTTAGCGGACTTTTTCTGGCTTGAGTTTTGAGTCTGCTGCGAGGTGCTATAGTGTTTTTGGCTTTTGGAGGCAAGTTGAATAGCGCGCTGTTTTGCGTAGTTGATGTATTCTTTGTCGTATGCTTTACGTTTTTTGGGATCGCTAAGTACTTCGTATGCTTCCTGTATTTCGAGGAATTTTTCAGCAGCCTGGGGGTCTGGGGTTCTGTCGGGATGGTATTTAAAGACTAATTTACGATATGCTTCAGTGATTTGTTCTACAGTTGCAGAAAATGGCACTCCTAAAATTTGGTAGTAGTCTTTCATTGCAGTATTTTTTTACAAAAATACAATTTTTAGTTAAAATTCAGATTTAAGAATAAAAAATTTTCGCGAGCCTACTAATTTTTAGTATTTATTTGCTTGTATTTTGTTAAATATCAGTCTCTTTCGTCTCTTACTGTGTACTGGAC
>WFZV01000215.1 GCA_015489395.1 Bacteroidales bacterium | reverse complement strand
GTCAAAACCAATATAATCTTGCTCTGACAAAAATTCTATAGCATCCCGCACCTCCCAGGGCTGGTCAATAACATTTATTTGTCCTCCAAATTGTATCACCGGCAGTTGTTTTATCTCCTCTTTACTAATATCTTTACGCTCAAAATCCATTTTAAAAACTTTTACTTTTTTATCTCAAAAAGATTACTTTCTTTGTCAATCTAAAATTTGCTTCAACTAAACAAAGATAACAACAAATTAAAAAACTTATAAAAAATGATTGAACTGATTACTGAAATCAAAGACGAGAAAACATTGCAGAACGCTATCGAGCGTTACAAAGAGAAAAAAATTCTGCTTCCTACTTTTGCTCAACAACGAGACCCAATCCATCTTGTCCCACAACAAATCAAGGAAAGACTTAAAAACATAGGACTCTGGGACTTACATCCTCTCAACCTCTTCAGAATCACCTGGCATAACGAACCAAAAGAATTTGGCGGACTTTACGGACCTGTCAACTACCTGGAACTTCCAAAAGAGCTAACCGGCGTTGATGCACGAATAGTCCTGATGATCGGGAAATGGTTTCCTACTGGCGCACACAAAGTTGGAGCTGCATACGGTTGTCTGGTGCCAAGATTGGTTACAGGACAATTTGACCCTACCTACCACAAAGCTGTTTGGCCATCGACAGGTAACTACTGCCGTGGCGGCGCTTTTGACTCAAAACTCATGGACGTACACGCAATTGCTATACTTCCCGAAGAAATGAGCCGAGAACGTTTTGAATGGCTAAGGGATTACGTGCAAGCAGAAGTTATCGCTACTCCAGGTTGCGAATCGAATGTCAAAGAGATTTACGATAAAGTCTGGGAATTGCGCGAAACTTGCAAAGAATGCGTTATTTTCAACCAATTCGACGAATTTGGCAATGCTGTTTGGCACTTCACTATCACTGGTCCTGCTGCTGTAGAAGTCTTTGACATGGTCAAAGACGAAGACTCCAATCTATTTGCTTTTGTCTCTGCAACAGGCTCAGCAGGTACAATTGCTACTGGAGATTATTTGCGTACAAAATTCCCGCTTATAAAAGTTGTTGCTTCTGAAGCTTTACAATGCCCCACTCTTTACATGAACGGCTTTGGTGGTCACAGAATAGAAGGTATTGGCGACAAGCACGTGCCATGGATTCACAACGTCAAAAACACCGACGCTGTTACAGCTATCGACGACAATGACACTATTCGCCTCATGCGCCTGTTTAACGAACCAGAAGGACAAAAATTCCTCATTAGCGAAGGAGTGCCTGAAGAAATTGTCCGTCAATTGCCTTTGTTGGGTATTTCAAGTATTGCCAATATGCTTTCGGCTGTTAAAACAGCTAAATATTTCGAACTGACCTCGGATGATGTTATAATTACCGTTGCTACAGACTCTATGGAGCTTTACCAGTCGAGATTGCAAGAACAACGCGAATTAAACGGCGAATATTCCATGCTGCAAGCTGCCAAAGACTTTGAACACAGCCTTTTAGGCCAGACTACTGACTTTTACAAAGAACTTAACTACCGTGGACGTAAAGCTATCCACAATTTGAAATACTACACATGGATCGAGCAGCAAAAGAAAGAATTGGAAGACCTCAACCAGCTCTGGTACGACCGCCACATCTGGCCGAAAATCTTTAACCAGGCTAAACGCTGGGACGAACTTATCCACGAATTTAACGAACGTACAGGCATGTACAAGTATTACGGAATCAAAGACTAAATCGCTTTAGACAGGTAGTTTTATAAGTAAAAGGCACGCAGCCGCAAAAAGCGCTTTTGCGGCTGCGGCTGTATTTGAGCAAAAAAAAATCTTAAAAAAATGCTAAAATCCACCAATATTTTCGAAACATTCTGCTAACTGGCTATTGCGATAGGATGAGAATTAAAAATTTACTTTATTCCAACAACATCTTCAAAGCATGTTCTAATTTATCTTTCTTTATCATGTCTTTTGGCAAAGACTTCAAAATATCTACAAAAACTTGAATATTAATTGGACTCGAGAGTTTATAAGCCGTATCTGCGTCCAAACCATGAACTATATCCCAATGTAAATCTTCAAATTCGTCAATATAAGCCTGTTCAAATTTTTCCATACATTCAGAACAACCTAATTTAGAGACATCAAGACTCCTTACCTCGCCATTTTCAAACATTAATATTATATGCGGTTTATTTTTGAATAAAATCTGTTTTATACGTTTCATGCCATAAAAAATTAAAATTTCATGATTTTTTTAAGTGTGAATTTAAATTGTAAAAGCTACTAATCAAAATTTGTTGCTTTTGCTTCAAATATGCTAATAAAATTTGATAATATATTTTAAATTTTTCAAGTTCACTGCGTTCTTTTTCAGCTCCAAAGAACGACAAATTTTCTAAATTTATCTTAAACTTTATATTAGCAATCATAGCGTGTAAG
>WFZV01000214.1 GCA_015489395.1 Bacteroidales bacterium | reverse complement strand
GGTAGGGCAGGAGGCTCAGGATTGACATCGAACATAATTTCGTTAATCACTACATCATAGGACTTAGCTATGTAGAATTTAAAGTATAAAATTGAATCACTCAATTTATTCTGGTAATTATCATAAATTTTGTCTAAATAAAGTAAGTAATCCTGTTGAGAAATTAAACTATCGTTAAATGTCAGTAATACGGATTTTCCTGATACAGTAACATTCGTTACGTTTGTTGTATTTGGCGATAATCTGTAACCATTTGAGTCCAGAGCAGAGTCGCGATTAATAGTTTTATTGAAATTAATTTGAATTTTGTTGTAGTCAGGGAAGTAAAATGACAATATTTTCAGGTTTTGCCAGATGATTTGACTACTATCGATGCTCATGATATTTCCTGCTAAATCTCTGATGTTGGCTATTTTTAATAAATAAGCCACATTTTCGTCCAGACTATCTCTGAGCAAAATAGTGAGTTGTTTTTGATTTGTTGGTGAGGTTAATATTTGCGTTACTTGATTGTTGTTGATTTGAAAGTTATTTGCCGAAATTGATGTTGTATCGATAATTTCGTTGAAAAAGACTTTTATTGATTTTGGACTTATCGCAATTGCTGTATCGATATGTGGAGGTATAGTGTCGGGGATGCTTTGTCCAAAGTAAACATTGTCAATGCTAAGTTTTCTATCGTTAGATGAAGTGTATTTGTATCTAAGTCCAAGGTAATTGGCTTCGATTACGTCTGAATCGGTAATAGTACCGATATTAAAGAAATTATCGAAAAATTGAGGAACCGTATCTAAAAAGATGTTCCAGGTACCTTGTGAGGTTCTTGTGATTTTGAAATCAACAATTTCGCCACTTGAAATGCTATCTTGCCAGTTAAAAGAGGTTTTTAAAAGTGGCTGTATTTCACCATTTGTGATTTTCCAGAGAGTTATTAAATCGTCATAACCTTTCCAGTTTATGCCAATTGCGTAGCCATTGTAAGAGGCGTTATTGATTGGATTTTTGTCGGACATGAGCAGAAAGTTCCAGTTGTTTGAGCTTGAAGGAGTTGAAATGTCGTATTTTATTGAGAACTCCCATGTTAAAAGAGTGTCCAGATTAACGAACGTTACCGGGTGGACAATCCATTCTGTAGCAGATTGGGTGTTGTCGTAAACTTCTTTTAACGAGTAATCGCCTTGTATTGGATTTTCGTCAGAGGCAATCCAGTGGCCAGGATATTGTTGTATCCAATCGCTGATGTCTCCATCTTCAAAGTCGTCTTTTAAGTAATACAAGTAAGTGTTTGAGAGTATTTTAGGACTAATAGTGTATCCCAAATCTGAGGTGTTAGCAAAAATTGTGAAATATCCTAAGTCTGTGTAGGTTAAATCATCCCATTGAATTGCTCCATGAACAAAGTATTTTGTCAAACCTGATACAGAGTTTAATACTCCACTACCGGAATTGAGACTTAATGTTATCTGGGAAGAATTATCCAGGTCTCTGTTTCCATTTTGGTCTATTGCTTCCAATAAAATGTTAAACTCCGTGTTTGGCAATACAGTCAAAGGTGTTTTGGTAAATCGTATTTTTGTGGCTTGTACGTAAATTTTAAGCTGTGCAGTGTGTAATGAAGTATCGATAAAACTTGCACCGCCGTCAGATGTAATTATATTTATGCTATTTAAGGCAAAGTCAAAAGCTTTATTGTCAATAGTATCGTTGTCTTTAAGCTTTAACCATAAGTAAAATTTCGCATTAATTGTTTGTCCGTTTGAGATGTTTATGTTTAATGGGAAGGTGATTGTATTTTCTGATATAATTCCGTAATAGTCAACGCTGTTAATTACTAATTTACAACCTTTAATAATGTCACTCCAGTTTTTTATTTGATTGTTAGTGTGTTGAGTGATGATTAAAGCATTTATCTTTGTTGGCAAATTATCTGCTGATTGGTCGTTTAATGAAATATCGAATAAGTTAAGTCCAGGTTCATTTGACGATGTGGCGCTAATCGAGTCTTGATTGACTTGTAAATCTAATGATGTTGATGGTGAAAGTGAGTGATAAATTTTTAAATCGTCAAACCATAGTTTTCTGTCCTGGGCAGCAGAATATTCGTAATAAATACCAAAATATCTGGCATATTGATAATGTGTATCGACGACAGAACCCAGAAAAGTTAATTGGCTGTAATCGGCTGTTTTTGCAATAAAAATATCCCATTTCCCATTAGCATTTCGATTAATAACAAATCCAACAGGATTTGTGCCTATATCAGTTTGCCAGTTAACTGGAGTTTTTAGAATTGTAATAACCTGCCCGCTGTCTATCCGGTAAAATTTTAAAGTATCGTCGGTTTGAGTGTATAAATCTACTCCCAGAGCATAACCATTGAATTTATTGGCTTGTGCAATGTATTGGGCTGGCGTATCAACCATAAGATAAACAGCCCAGTTGTTCGACGAAGATGGCGAATAGCCGTATTTGATTTTAAATTTCCAGGTTGTGTGACCTTCAGAGACATCAATATTTTGAGCGTATGTAATTTGGTCGTGACCAGATGTTGGACTGTCGTAATTGTGATGTAGCGAAAAATTCCCATTTATAGGTTCATAAGAAGAGGCTTGCCAATGCCCGGGTGTGCTTTGTGTCCAGCCGGAAAGAGAGCCGTCTTCAAAATCGATGATTATTTGGGAATTTAGTTTTTGAATAAAAATTAAAATGAGTAGTAGAAAGAATATTTTTTTTGCCATAGCTTGAATTTTTTACTATAAATTTGAATAAAAATAAACAAATTGAAAATTAAACACAATGAAAGTTGCAGTTGTAGGAGCTACAGGTTTGGTAGGTGAAAAAATGATACAAGTTTTACAAGAACGTAATTTTCCTGTAACAGAGTTAATTCCTATTGCCAGTATCAAGTCATCTGGAAAAAAAGTTAGATTCGGCACAGATACATATCAAGTTATTGATATTGAAACTGCTTTGAAGCTAAAAATAGATATAGCTCTTTTCTCTGCAGGTGCTTCAGTTTCAAGGCAATATGCTAAAAGATTTGTGGAACGAGGTGTTTATGTTATCGACAATTCTTCTGCATGGCGCATGGAACCAGATGTTAAGTTAATCGTACCAGAAATTAATGGATTTTTGCTAACAAAAGACGATTTTTTAATTGCAAATCCAAATTGCTCTACTATTCAGATGGTTATGGCATTAGCTCCTTTACATAAAGCATTTAAAATAAAGAAAATAATTGTTTCTACTTATCAATCAGTTACAGGTGCAGGCTATAAAGCATTGAATCAGTTAGTGTATGAACGAGCAGGTTTTGAAACAGACAAGAAGTTTCCACATCAGATCGACTTAAACGTTTTGCCGCATTGCGACGTATTTTTCGACAATGGATATACAAAAGAAGAAATGAAATTGGTTAATGAAACTCACAAAATTTTAGGCGATTATACTATTCAGATAACATCGACAGCAGTACGAGTTCCTGTAGTTGGAGGACATTCTGAGAGCGTTTATGTCGAATTCCACAAGGATTTTGACCTTGAAACAGTAAAAAAATTGCTTAAGGATTTTCCCGGAATAAAACTTATTGACGATCCAGAAAATAATCTATATCCAATGCCTATTTTAGCAAAGGATAAAGACGAAGTTTTTGTAGGTCGGATAAGGCGAGATTTGTTTAACGAAAAAGCGTTAAATTTATGGGTTGTCGCAGATAATTTACGTAAAGGTGCAGCTACCAATGCTGTGCAAATAGCAGAGTTGGTTTTAAACATTAAAAATAAATAATTATGAACAAGATAGACAACTTTAAACGTGCTGCAGTTTTAACTGTAATTTTAGGCGTTTTATTGATTACCGCAATTGTGCTGTTCATATTTGGCTTTATTGAGTATTATTATCGAAAAATTTATTTTACTCTTGCAGCTATAAGTTTTTTGGCTTACTTAATTATTCTCCTTAGACGGATGCACTATTTCGCTATGGAGTTAGATAAGGG
>WFZV01000213.1 GCA_015489395.1 Bacteroidales bacterium | reverse complement strand
GGCTAATAAAATTAGATATTCGAATTTAGAAATTTTATAAAGTTTAATCAAATTATTCAAGCCAGAATACATTTAGAAAATTTTTAGAATCTCTGCAGATTTTTTACAGACTCTTCCTGGAATTGTTTTAGAAAATGATAAGAAAATATTAGATGTTGCGTAAGAATAAATTTGGAAATTCGTTAGATTTTTTGAATGCAATAAATTGATAATCAAAAAGTTAAAGTAAGTTAAATGGGTTGAAAGTTTGTCGAAGTGTGTTTATTTTTATAGTGTAAATATTATAAAATTATATTCGATATGTCTCTGAACGTTTACACACAAAATGAACTTGTTGAAGTTTTGAGAGCTTTTAATGGCCAGAATCTGCCGGCCAAACTGCTTATGTTTGGCTGGCATTCATACTTTAAGTCCATTATTGACCTGCTTGGTCCGCAAGTTTTGATAGTGTCAGATTTGTATTTTGACCGGGATAAAAGTGAGTATGAATTAGTTTCAGACCTCAATACAGCATATTTGCAGGTTGATTCCCATATTTATTTTATGGTGTTCGAACCTGTTACCTTTGAAGATTTGTTTAAAATGGTTTTCAGTCAAAGCCAAACCTTCTTAGCTGTTGAAGTCACAGACAATCAGTTGACAAGGTTGTTTGATAAGACTTTCGCAGATTTACAGCGGATTTCTGATATAACTTTTGTCCTGAAGCAAATAGGAGATGATTTAAACCAGTTAAAAAAGAACTTTGAACATAAAAATAAATTTGAACACCTACTTTTTAGTCCATATCTACAAGCTTGTTGTCCTTTGTTAATTAAGCAAATTGAGATATTTAAAGACGATGATGATAACCTGCGTGAAATTTTAAGTAATCTCGAGTTTGAACGTAAGTTGGTTAGAATCACTAATCCGTTTGTGTTAGTTTATTCAGTTACAAAAGATTTGATTAACTGGCAAATCACCTTTTTCGAGCAATTAAGCTCAGACGCCAGAGCGAGGGAATTTGTTATTTACCACGAGTTTTTGCCTCAGTATAAGCAACTTTACAAGGAAAAGTTACTTAATGAAATTTTTTTGCTTAAGCGGCTTGCCGGTCGATATCCTGAATTGCAGAAAGAACTTGAAAAGAAACAAGAGGAATTTCGAAATCTGGACTCGCCAAAGAAGTCTAAATTATGCACTTTTCTGAAACAGATGTTTAAAAAATTTGGCAATGGCAAAAACATGTTTAAAAGTATTGCTTTAAACCTGCATCCTGACCGTGTAAACGAAAGTTTGTCGCAAAAAGCAAATGTTTTAATGCAGAAATTAAAAGAGCTGGAAAACCGTGGCAATATCAGAGCTTTGTCGTTTGTCAGTAATTTACTACGGAACTATTCATTTAATTCAAAGAAACAAGCTGATTCCCAGATAGATTCGCAGTTTGTTGAGATGATTCATAGTGTATTGAATTTGTTTGATAGTCAAACCGCAATCCTGTCTGTAAATAAAGATTTACTTGAAAAAAGTACTGACGAAATACGCTCAGAACTGCAACAGAAGTTAAACGAGTTGCAACAGGAAATCCAGACTCTAAAAGAGCAACTTGAAATTATACAATAAACACACACTAACTTTTAAAAATTAAAGCTATGTCTAATTTGCAGTATTTTACATCATCAAATTTGCTAAGCACCTTTGATAAAGATTCAAATCAACAGGATGTGGTGCTTCACTCGCTGCTATGGTGGGAAGGGTTGTCTGAAAAATGGAAGCGCATTTTGATCATGAATTTGGACATAAATGAACGCTTCGCCCATGATATTGACGATTTTTACAATAGATTTTGGGGATATAATAACCTCGAAAGTTTTTACAGGAATAATTTAAATAAGGAGCCAGGAAGTATAGACCAGGTAAATTCTGAGCTTATCAGGCAGATTAAGTCGATTAAAATTCTAGTAGCAAGTGGAATGCAGATTACGGATACTTCAGCTTTGAACGGACTGACAGAGTTAGAATACTGTTCGCTGTATATCAATGATATTTCAGAGTTTCGCGTTAAAGAGCTTCCAAAACTGCGTTATTTAGACCTGGGAAAAAATAAACTCTCAGGAACACAGGATTTCAACAATTTTCCAAATCTACTTCGATTGGATGTTGAGAAAAATTATGGCATAAAACGATTGAAAATTAACGCTCTGTCAAAGTTGCATACTTTGTGGTGCTTTGATAATCCTTTGCAAAGCGTAGAAATAGATAAGGTCGACACACAGTTGTTCGTAAAATGTTCTAATTCATTTGAGTCTCCATTACAGATTCGAACTACCACATCCGAGCGAATTGCTTCCAACTGTCATGTTAATTTTGTCTTTTAAAAACTTAAAAATTTTCAGCTATGTGGCAAATACTTGAAACTACACAAAAATTAATAGCCTGCTTAAAGGCTCATAAACAGAGCCATGACGAACAGGAGGTGCGTGACCTTCTGCAAAAGTTCTTACAGATTCTTAAAACAGCTCAAGAACAGGTGGAACAACAAACTGAAATTAAACAGTCAATTGAGCTGGTTTACCAGGCTCTTACTGAATTGGATATAGGAATATTCTGGTTAGAACCACAGGAACATACTGTTGAGCTGTCACAGTTCTCTATTCCCGAAAATTCTCCTTTGCGGGAATTTTTCGAGGCATGTCAAAAAGCTGCTTAACCTTTTAACTTAAAATTTGTGCTATGTATTTAACTCTACAGGTTTTAAACATTCTCAACAACATTCAAAAACTTGTTTTGAACGGTCATTCACAGCAAGCACAGGAGATTTTGCTGGCTTTATACAGAATAATTTTTCGATTAAATCATCGGTTATTTACAAATCAGTCGATTATCGAGGCTAAAAAGATTATGGAGCTGGCAGTTGAAGCTTTTAATAACGGGACTTTTTTACAGCAGGATTACAGTACAGTCCAGCAAATTTCCTGGTCAAGCTCAAATCCTATTGATGCGCTTGGCGCATTATCACAATCTATGTTAGACTAAAAACTAAAAACTTTAGTAATGTCTTTTGTGTCACGACATAAATTTTATTTGCATTGGAGCCAGTTGACAATTGACTTACAACGTGCGATAAAGATTAATTTTTTGCTGCAGTGTTACTATGCACGGTCGAATCAAGATTTGATGGGCAAATTGTATTGGGACATGGTTTTTAACCAGTCAATAACCCTGCTGTACAAACAAATTTTTGTCGATAAATACGATAGCCAGGGTAATGTAAGTGAAACAAGTTTAGTGGACTATTTCGGGTTTAGCGATTTTGAGCAGGAGATAAGCAGCTGCGACAGATTCAGAGTGCTGAATCTGTCGCAATTGGGCTTGACTGACCAGATGTGGCTGCTGGTAGAAACGATTGTGGCTAAAATTTCAAGTCTGGAAATATTGATTTTGAGTAGAAACCGCTTAAAAAACTTCAGATTTAGTCATGTTCCGGGTAATTTGTTTTATATCGATTTACGTGCAAATCCACTGGAAAGCGTAGAAATATCAACGGATTCGCAGGATTTGAATGTTGCTGTTGATAATCGCAGCGTTTTGTCCGGTAGCGGGTGTTGTAGCTGCATGCAGATGCTTTTTGATGCGTTCGCACAGTTCTGGAAAAGTCGATAATTATTGATTTTCGACTTATTTGCTGGAATTTTTACGTAGCTGTTTTGAAGCCAATTGAAGCAAAATTGAACGTTACAGTTAAGCTTAAAAAGCTTTTGTTCGTAACTAAATACGCCTTTAGCGTTTTTCGCACATATACTACAAACCTTAAAACTGTTGAGCTATGCGTACAACGTGGATTGTTAAGCTTTTAGCTGTTTTCTTCTTTGTTCTTTTTGCTGGAAGCGCAGGTTTTGCGCAAACTCGTACTAATTCCCAATCTTCTCAGCACCAGGTCAATGTCGTCAGCAGACCTTGTGTTCATGGCAGTATTCACGTGAGTCGTGTGACGCAAACAGTCAGCCGTGTGTCTGACCCTCCGGGGTCCAAGGCTTACACCGCTGCTCAGTATGTACGTGGACGTGATGCTTTGGGCTGTAAGTTGCAAAAGTCAGACGAAGGACGGTATAATGGCTATAATGGGCAGGATTTGCCAGGGAGAAGACATGATTTGCCAGAGAAAAAGTAACCGTTTTTAGCTGCCTGTGAGGTATGGCGAGGCTGCCCCGGGGCAATATACTTGTGATAGCACAAAAACTTTGTGGGCAGCCTCGCCTTCTTTCGTTATTGTGGGGTTGTAAAATTAAGAGTGTATTGCAAAAAACGGGCGCGTTAAAATTTATAACGTTGTAAAGAGAAAACAGGTCAATAGATGGCACGCGCCGATTTATTACGTTTTTTGTGAAATTCTGGCATTTTTATCTAAGCCTATGTCACGAACTAAAAGCAACAAAATTTTTACGCCAATCACTGGCAG
>WFZV01000212.1 GCA_015489395.1 Bacteroidales bacterium | reverse complement strand
CTTTCCATTTGTATATTTTTTTAAATATAATTTAATTAATTTCAGTGTGATTGTAAAGTTTTATTTTTTAAACTAATATAAAAATAAACCGACCAGTCAGTTTTCAAAATTAAAAATTTTTTTGACAAAATCCACAAAAAACAAAAATATTTTTCAACATTTTTTCGTAAATTAACAAACTGATTATGTCTAACTTTCATTAGACATTGCTTCGAAAAAGTTTTTTGCTTGACTGAACTGAATTTTTTAAATTTACCAAAACAAAAATTTTAAAACGACATGGAAAATATACAGCTCTCTCAAAACGATATCGATAAAGTAAAAAATAACTTTCCCAAAATACGGGAACTTCTAAACGATTATATGCAAGAGCGTGACTTCCAGATGTCTAATCCTCAAATTTTCATTTTCCTTACTTATGTGCCTTTGGCTTTAGCTATCTCTGCTGATAAAAAAGTTGATGTTAAAGAACTTGCTATTTTAGATAAATTAGCCAAATCTATCGATGCCAATGCTTTAGACCTTAACCTTGTCGAACTGCTTTCCTTTGCTCCTGAACCTATGCAGGTAATGTACAACGAAGAATTTAACCTCAGGATTGGCGCTGAACTATTACACATAAGCCGTAATATGGATAAATACGAACAAAAATTCATCGAAGCTGTAAAAAAACTGTTAGAATTTGACTCTAACCCTGAAGCTGAAACCTCTATGACCAAAACTTTTAGCAAATTTATGGATACTGTTATCGAACAAAGCCAGGCAAAAAATAAAGACCAGGAAAAAGCCAAAATTGCAGAATTTAAAAAGAAATTAGGCATTGCATAAAGCCACAACATTACATATTTTTGCCCAAAAATTCTGCGAACAATGACAAAGCAACTGGCTGCAGAGCTTATCTCGTCTTACTTCAGCGACCTGACTAATCTAATTAACCTGGATACTTTGCAAGAAATCAAATTTTCCAGTAAAACTATCGATAAACTGCAAATCAACGCTTTTCAAATCTTCCAGGCTTCCTATATAGACGAGCCTGATTCTATTGCCTTATTCGTTTTTACTTATCTGGACGAACCCAACGAGTTAATTCCTCACAAGCTTTTAAACCTCACCAATGAACTCTCCTGGCATTTTGCGAACAATCCTGAATTATCTGCCTTACCCGCAATTATCCCCATCGTACTTTATAACGGACAAACTGAATGGACTCCAAAAAACGTTAAACAACTTTATAGCAAACAGTTGAATCTGCCTGATTTTTATTTCGAATTTATTGACCTGCAACGTAAAACAGCTCAGACAATTTAAAAAAGCTCTTAAAATTCTAATTTGACAGATTTTGTTTTATCTTTATTGAGCAAATTTTAAACACAAAAACAATGCGTCGTCTAATTTTTTTCTTAATCATAATTTTTGTTGCATTTTCATGCCAAAGAAAAACTACAAAAATGAAACTCAACTACCCGGTTGCCAAAAAAGTCGATAGTTCGACAAATTTTTTCGGCACTATTGTCAAAGACCCATATCGCTGGATGGAAAATGAAAACGACCCTGACCTGAGAAAATGGATTGAAGCTGAAAACCAGCTTACCCAGAAATATTTATCGCAAATTCCATATCGAAAAGATTTATTTTTACGTCTAAAGCAGCTTTACAATTACGAACGCCAGTCTGCACCATGGTTCAAAGGCGGCAAATTTTTCTTTTTCAAAAACAATGGGTTGCAAAACCAGTCCGTGCTTTACGTCATGGACTCTCTTGGCGCAAAACCTGAGATTTTACTCGACCCCAACAAGCTGTCAAAAGATGGAACTGTAGCCTTGTCCACAATAGCTGTGTCGCACGATGGACGTTACCTGGGTTACGCTGTTAGCCGCGCTGGCTCTGACTGGCAAGAAATTTTCGTACGGGACATTGATTCAAAGTTAGATTTACCTGACCACATCAACTGGGCTAAATTTACAGGCATTACCTGGTACAAAGACGGTTTCTTTTACAGTCGATATCCGCAACCGCAAAAAGGACAAGAACTTACAGCACAGAATCTTAATCAAAAAGTCTATTACCACAAAATCGGCACACCGCAGCAAGACGACCAGCTTATTTTCGATAATCCACGGCAACCTGAAAATGGCTTTAGTACTTCGATTAGTAGTGACGAGCGTTTTTTAATCGTGTCTGAATGGCATGGTACAAGCGGCAATCGTATTTATTTTAAGGATTTATCGCAGGGAAATAGCAAATTTGTACAATTAAATCAGGATTTTAAATACGACTTCTGGTTTGTGGACGAAATAAACGGCAAATTGCTGTTTATCACGAACTACAAAGCACCAAACTACAAACTTATTGCTGTTGATCCTCAAAATCCTAAACCGCAGAATTGGACAGATTTACTGCCCGAACGTGATTACGTTCTAAAATCGGTTAGTATCGCAGACAAAGACAAAATAATCGCTAAATATCTCAAAGACGTTGTGTCGTATATTGATGTTTTTGATGCTAATGGTCAAAAGCTTTATCATCTGCAATTGCCAGCCCCGGGAACTGCAGAAATTTCAGTCAGTCCGTATCTCGCCATAGGATTTTTGACTTTGACTTCATACACGTATCCTGGTACGATTTTTAAATTTGACGTCCGTACAGGAAAATTAGAAAAATACTGGCAACCCAGGATCAATGGCATTAATCTGGATGATTACGAGACAAAACAGGTATTTTATAAAAGTTTCGACGGCACACCCGTTCCTATGTTCATTGTTTACAAAAAAGGCATAAAGCTTAATGGAAAAAATCCAACCTGGCTTTATGGTTACGGTGGTTTTAACATTAGCCTAACACCGTATTTCAGCAGCGTACGTATGCTTTGGCTGGAAAATGGCGGTATTTTTGCTGTAGCAAATATTCGTGGTGGAGGAGAATATGGTGAAAAATGGCATCAAGCCGGCACAAAATTGCATAAAAAGAACGTTTTTCGCGATTTTATCGCAGCAGCACAATATTTAATCGATAAAAAATACACAAGCCCGGACTACCTGGTGATTCAAGGTGCGTCAAATGGTGGTTTGCTCATTGGCGCAGTTGTTAATATGCGACCAGATTTATTTAAAGTCGCTTTTCCGGAAGTGGGCGTAATGGATATGCTGCGTTACTACAAATTTACAATCGGACGTGCCTGGGCTTCAGATTATGGCCTGCCTACTGAAAGCAAGCAAATGTTCGAGTATATTTACAGCTATTCGCCATTGCATAACATTAGATGCGACAGCTCGCGCGTTTACCCTGCAATTATGGTTATGACTGCTGACCATGACGACCGCGTTGTCCCTGCCCATTCATTTAAATACATCGCAACTCTGCAAGAAAAATGTAAAAACAACCCCAATCCTTTGTTGATTCGCATTGAGACAAAAGCTGGACATGGAGCAGGCAAACCCACAGACAAAATTTTACAAGAATGGGCTGATAGATACGCTTTTGCTTATTGGAATTTGGGCATAACACCTAAAGTCAGCATTAAACTCGCACATAAAAACTCAAAAAATCAGTAATCACAGGAAATTAAGCAGCTATGAAATATCAATGGATTTACTTGCCTATCGCAGAAAAGACAGAAATTTTAAACTTAGCCACAAAATTAAAAGTCGATCCAGTCATTGCAAATATGTTCATACAACGAGGGATTCGTACTTACCAGCAGGCTGAACGCTTTTTTAACATAAAATATTCAGACCTTTACGACCCATTCTTAATGAACGACATGGACAAAGCGGTTGACCGCTTTGTCCATGCTACCGATAACCTCGAACGTATAATGATTTTAGGCGATTATGACGTAGATGGTACCACTGGCACTGCCCTGCTCTATAATGTTTTGACACAATTTTATGACAATATAATTTACTACATACCAGACCGTTACAAAGAAGGTTACGGTGTGTCGTTTAAAGCCATTGACTTTGCGCATCAGAAAGACGTAAAACTCATAATTAGCGTTGACTGCGGAATAAAAGCCAACGAAAAAGTCAAATATGCAAAAAGCAAACAAATCGACTTTATAATCTTAGACCATCACACACCAGGCGAGCAATTACCTGATGCTGTAGCTGTTTTAGACCCCAAACGGCCTGACAATAAATACCCTTTTCAGGAATTGAGCGGTGCTGGAGTGGCATTTAAATTTCTTCAAGCTCTGGCTAAAAAAGGACTCTTCGAAGAAAAAGAAATCGTGCCATATCTTGACTTGCTGGCATTGAGCATAGCTGCAGACATAGTGCCAATTGTTGACGAGAACCGTATTTTAGCTTATTATGGTTTAAAAATTCTCAACTCCGCACCATCCCCTGGCATACGTGCTTTGAAAGAAGTTGCCGGATACAAAAACCAAAAAATTTCGATCGGACAAATAATCTTCGGCTTAGCTCCCCGCATTAATGCTGCCGGAAGAATTGAACACGGCTCCTCTGCAGTCCGACTATTAATTGCGAAGGATTATAACTATGCCCTTGAACTGGCACGAAAAATCGACAAACTTAACCGCGAACGGCAAAATTTACAGGATTTAATAGTTAAGGCCATTACACAGGACAAGCAACTTGAAGAATATTTAAAACACAGAAACTCCACAGTTCTGTACAATCCCGGTTGGCATAAAGGCGTGGTAGGCATCGTAGCTTCAAAAATTATCGATAAATTCTACAAACCAACGATTATCCTGACTTCATCGGAGGGCAAAATTACAGGCTCAGCACGAAGTGTCCACGATTTTGACCTGTACTCTGCTATAGAAGGCTGCCAGCAATGGCTTACTAATTTTGGCGGACACAAATACGCTGCTGGTTTGACATTAGAAGAAAAAAACCTGAAAAACTTTATTGATTGCTTTGAACAAGTTGTTTCCCAGCGCATAAGGCCCGACCAGAAAAAGCCGGTTTTAAAAATCGCAGGGCATTTACGTTTTAACCAGATAAACGAGCGTTTGGTCAAAATTTTACGGCGCTTAGAACCCTTTGGTCCAGGAAATCCCCGACCTGTTTTTGTTACGAAAAATGTCCGGGATACAGGATATTCGCGTCTGGTCGGACGTAATGAGGATATTTTGCTACTTCAGCTGGAAGACCCCACAGGCGTTATTTTCAAAGCTGTCGGATTTGGTCTAAAAGACTATTACCCACAGATAGTCAAGCGCAAACCCTTTGACCTTGCATACACGATAGAGGAAAACGAATATAATGGGATAAAATCTGTACAATTGGAGATAAAAGACTTCAGATTTACTGGTTAGTCAAATTCCTGTAGGTTACAACCAGACCATCAACGTTACGGAACTGATAATCAGTAAATTGCAGATTACTAATAAACCCATTTTTTCCGCGTATGATGCTGCCTGAAGTATCGTAAACTTCCACGAATTTTATGGAGAAAATCTTTTGCTGGTTTTCGTCGTAATACAGCTCTTGTGTACGAAGCCGGGCGCCAGCTTGATTGACAACTTCAACATTTCCGGAAATTTTCCATAATTTGAGCTTTTGATAATAGATGGCAAAATCGGCTCTTATTGTCGAAATGGGTTGCAGTTTGTCATTGTAAAAAACTGCTGTTATGCCCTTTGGAAATTCCATTCGCGGGTTATTGCGGTTTTTCATGTAAAAATCATTCTCCGGAGCCTGGATTTTGATTTTCAGCTTTTTGTCCGTGTAATACAGCGAATTTATGCCTAAAATCTGTACATCAGGCGCATTGTCAATATTTGGGAAGTAATTGATTTTCTTCAGGTTATTTTTTTTACACCCTGTTATTGCAATTGTGAAAATTATCAGTATGGTTAAAAACCTTTTCATTGGCAACAGATGAAGTTTGAGCAAAATTATTGATTTTAGACGAAATCAAATATAATTTTCGATAAATAACAATTGGCTTAACGTAATTTTCCTCTTTAAAGGTCTTGCACAAGGTCAAATAGACGTAAAGATAAGTATAACGGCAAACTCAGAAGCTTAAATCTAACGTTTTTCGTACCATTTTTAAGGCGTATGTTAGCGCTAAAATCCTGTATTTTAGGCAGACCCGCATAAAACCTGACAGCAAAGTTTAATTTTTTCTCGTACATGTAAACCTGAAGTGATTTTAAGCGGCCTTCTTTACCGGATTTTATTTCGATAGGCAGGATTTTACTGTTAAATTCTGTGATTAAGTCCAATTCAGCTTCGGCATTTTTCTTTTCCCGCTGCCAATAAAACAATTTTCGTTCTAAAAAATATGGCGGCAAAGTCAAAAGCTGCTGAGCCACAAACTGTTCTGCCAATGCCCCGCGGTTTTCCAGTAAAATTTCCGGCGTGGTAAGCCTCAAGTGCAAAAGATGATTCGCAAGGCCAATGTCTAAAAATACTGGCTTAAAAATCTTAGGATTTATGGCATATTCGAGCGGAGGAGTCGAAGCAGAAGTGTGATACAAACGGTGTACGATTTTTGCTTGTTCTAAAAGCTCCAGGCTACGGCGGATTTCGTCGCTACGTAAGTTTTTGTCAACAGCCACGTATTTGAATTTTCGTCCAAGAGCTTTTGGGAGGTATCTGAGCAATTTAATGAGTATTTGCTGCTGCTTGCGTGTTCCGTACTTTGCAAAGTCGTATTGAAGTGAGGTTAAAATGCTTTCATGGACGTTTTCGACTTCTTTTAGCGAGCCGGTTTGAACGTAAACTTTAACAGCTTCAGGCATACCGCCAATCAAATAGTAAAGCGACAACAAACTCAAGATTTTATTATGTACAGGCCCTGGAATCTGTGTATTTAACGAAAAATTTTGTAGAAATTCGTAAATACCTCGTTGCTCAACAGCCATTAAAAACTCAAAAAAGTTCATTGGATACAGGTAAGCAAACTCCACACGGCCAACAGGCATTGAATATTTAAATTCGTTCAAAGTCAGGTTCAAAAGCGAGCCAGCTGCAATAAGATGCAGCAACGGGTGGTCTTCGTAAAAGTAACGTAATTTTTCTATGGCCTTAGGACAAGCCTGAAGTTCGTCGAAAAAAAGCAGTGTTTTGCCCTCAGTGATTTTTCTATCGAAAAGTAGTTCTAAATTGTTCAAAATAGCGTTTGTATCGCCGATTTCAAATATCTGACAGATATCCGGATTTTTTTCAAAGTTAACTTCCAAAAAATTATCGAAATGTTTATCGGCAAATTGCCTGACGACGTACGTTTTGCCGGTTTGACGTGAACCGCTAATAATCAAAGGTTTACGATTAATTTTATCTTTCCAGTACTTGAGATGTTCGCAAAAAAATCTGTACATACGTGCAGTGTTTTTCACAATTATATAAAAAAGTATCGAAAATCACAAATTAAGCAGCAAATTATACCTGTTTTTACGCAAAACTTTTATAGAAATAAATTTGTATTTTTACATATTTAATGATAAAATAAGTACTTATTTTTACACAAAAAAACAAAAAATTTCCACCTCACGGTTTTAACATGCCCAGGATGTTGTAAACTTATTCAATGGTCAAAACATTTATTACCGGGATTTACGTTTCTGCATAAATTCCGCAAATTATCGCGAGACCATTCATCAAGTAAATCAATACCAGTAGTTTACCCCATCAAAGCGCCGTCCAATTTAACAGAAACAAAAGCAATTCATGAAAAAGTGATAGCCTGACATTTTATCAAACTAAAGGAATACGCATGAATTGCACAGAAAAACTAAACATTTATGAATACGAGTTAAACAATTAATTCACAAAAACTTAAACTTCGTATCCAAAAAGTCTCAGGCGGTTTTGATCGTTTCGCCAGTTTTTACTGACTTTGACGTAAAGCTCCAGATAGACCTTAGAGCCAATGAATTCCTCGATTTCTTTGCGTGCAGCAATACCTAATTTCTTAATAGCCTGTCCCCCTTTACCGATAATAATGGGCTTTTGAGACTCTTTTGCTACGTAAATAATAGCCCTGATTTTCGTAATATTTGGATATTCCTTAAATTCTTCAATTGCGACCTCGACGCTATACGGAATTTCCTGGCGGTAAAGCTCAAGGATTTTTTCACGTATAATTTCGGCGACGAAAAACCTGATAGGTCTGTCAGTCAATTGGTCTTTATCAAAGTAAGGCGGCGAATAAGGGAGTTTTTCGATGATAAGCTGGAATATTTTGTCCAGATTAAAGTTGTATAAAGCAGAAGCCGGGACAATGTCTGCATTAGGGAAGATTTGCTGCCATTGCTCGACCAACATCTTGACTTTTGCCTGATCGACCAGATCAATTTTGTTTATGACAAGGATAATAGGCTTTTGAGCTGCAGCTTTTTTTACTTTTTCCAAAAACTCTTTGTTTTTCAATGGGTCCTCGTTGACGTCAGTAACATAGAGGATTATGTCAGCGTCTTCGAGGGCTGTTTCGACATATTTGACCATAACCTCCTGCAGCTTGTAATGCGGCTTAAGTATGCCTGGAGTATCGGAGTAAACAATCTGAAAATTATCGCCATTAACAATGCCAAAGATTCTATGACGCGTAGTTTGTGCCTTGTGTGTAACAATAGAAAGTTTTTGCCCCAGCATTTTGTTCATCAAAGTGGATTTTCCCACGTTTGGATTACCGATAATGCTAACAAATCCGGCTTTATGTTTTACTTCGTTATTATTTTCCTGTTTTTCTGAAACCTGCTCATCTTGTTTGTCAAATTGTTCAGTAGAATTTTGTTTTAATTCGTCCATTGATGTATTTGTTTGTTCTTTAGTTTGGTTTTGTGAAGGCAAATTTTTGTCGCTACCAAATAATTGATTTTCAGAATTTTCCATCGAATTTTGTTCATTTTGAAGGTCTGGTTCGCTCATATAAATTTATATTAAATTTTCGCACAAATATAAAATTTTTAATAAATAAAAATCATGACAAATGATAGTTTTTGTAAAAAAAATGTGAATTTCCACAAAAAACTCTGGCTGACCGAAAAACGGTCAGCCAGAGTTGAAATTTTTCTAATTTTTTGCGATTAACCGCCAAAATCGTCGTATAAAATATTTTCGTCGGGTACACCAAGGTCATAGAGCATTTTCTTAACAGCAGCAATCATAGGCGGCGGGCCACAAAGGTAATATTCGATATCTTCAGGTGATTCGTGGTCTTTGAGGTACATATCGTAAACTACCTGGTGGATAAAGCCATTAGGCGCTCCCCAGTTGGCACCAGGTGGTTCAGGGTCAGAATAGGCTATTGTAAATTTGAAATTCGGGAATTGTCGTTCAATCTCACGGAATTCTTCTTCGTAAAACATTTCAAGAGGATTTCTCGCGCCATACCAGAAAGTTATAGGAATGTCTGTAATTTTTAGTGTTTTAAAGATGTGGAAAATATGCGAACGCATAGGTGCCATACCAGCACCACCGCCAATAAACATCTTTTCGTTTCGTGTAAGAGAGCCATCAGGATTCTGTTTTAAGAAAAATTCGCCATAAGGACCGGAAACAAGTACTTTATCACCAGGTTTTAACGAAAAGATATAAGATGAGCATTTGCCGGGTGGAATGCCTTTCTTCCAATAATTTGTCTTTTTGTCCCATGGCGGCGTAGCGATACGGACATTCAACATAACAATCTCGTTCTCTGCAGGATAATTTGCCATTGAATAAGCTCTAAAGACAGGTTCAGTGATTTTAGTTTTTAAATCCCACATCTTGTATTTATCCCAGAGAGGTTTAAACTGCTCTTCCACATGAATATCACGAGCAAAATCTATTTCTAACGGTGCTGGAACGTAAATCTGAACATAACCTCCAGATTTAAAATTAAGTTTCTGGCCTTCAGGTAGTTTCAAAACTAATTCTTTGATAAATGAAGCTACGTTACGGTTGCTAACTACTGTTGTTTCGAATTTCTTAACCTCTAATACATGCTCAGGCACGCGTATTTTCATATCCTCTTTAACCTTAACCTGGCATGCCAACCTCCAATGTTCCTGTATTTGCTTGCGAGTAAAGAAGCCGACTTCAGTTGGCAAAATTTCGCCTCCACCTTCTAAAACTTGAACTTTACACATTCCGCAAGTTCCCTGACCGCCACAAGCAGAAGGCAGAAAAATCTTATTATCAGCTAAAGTAAATAGCAATTTACCACCAACAGGTACCTCCAGAACTTTACTATCATTAATGGTAATCTTAGCTGTTCCAGACGGAACCAGTTTTGTTTTTGCATAAAGCAGTAAAGCGACTAAAATTATGATAATTAACCAAAAAATTATAACTGAATAAACAATCGCTGAATTTATTGATAGAAAGACCATTCTAATGATTTTTTAGTTTAAACATTTAGACTTAAAAAGGTAGAAATTAAAGCTTTATACCCATAAAACTCATAAAAGCAATACCCATCAGACCAGTGAGAATAAACGCAATACCAGCACCCTGCAAAGGCTTAGGTATATTCGAGTATTTTAGTCTTTCACGTATAGCAGCCATTGAAACAATAGCAAAGAACCAACCCAGGCCTGAGCCAAATCCATAAGCCAAAGCCTGCCAAATCGTAGCATAATCACGCTCCTGCATAAATAACGAAGCACCCAATATAGCACAGTTAACAGCAATTAATGGCAAAAATATACCAAGACTTGTGTACAACGCAGGAGCAAACCGCTCAACAAACATCTCGACCAATTGCACCATTGAAGCTATTACTGCAATAAATACAATAAACGTTAAAAACGACAAATCCAATTGCGCAAACTTAGGGCTTATCCATGACAAAGCTCCTGGTTTGAGTATATAATTTAAAATCAAGTAGTTCAGAGGCACAGTAATGGTCATTACGAAAGTCACTGCTAATCCGAGTCCTGTTGCTGTTTTAACTGTCTTAGAAACAGCAATATACGAACACATGCCCAGGAAATAGGCAAAAACCAAGTTCTCAATAAAAATCGACTTTATAAATATGTTGAGTACGTCGTGCATAGCCTAAAATTTTAGAATTTAAGAGCGACCTTGAAGTGATTTGAAAATACCACGCTGTAACCAAATTAAAAATCCAATAGTTATCAAAGCCATAGGAGGCAAAATCATCAGTCCATTATTCTGATAACCAGCAGCATACCATGATTGAGGAATTACCCTGATATCCCAAATTGTCCCAGAGCCTAAAAGCTCCCTGAAAAACGACACTATTATTAAAACAATACCATATCCTGCTGCATTTCCAATACCATCTAAAAATGCAGGAATAGGCTTATTTCCCAAAGCAAACGCCTCTAAACGTCCCATGATGATACAGTTGGTTATGATTAAACCTACAAATACAGACAACTGCTTGCTTACATCATAAACATAAGCCTTGAGAAATTCATCAACTATAATAACCAGAGTTGCGATAACTACAAGCTCAACAATAATTCTTATTCGAGTCGGAATTGTGTTTCGAAGTAAAGATATTATTGCGTTTGAAAATGCTAAAACAAACATTACTGATAAAGCCATAACCACTGCTGGCTTCATTTTTACCGTAACAGCCAGCGCTGAGCAAATACCTAAAATCTGTACGGTTATTGGGTTATTTAAATTCAGTGGTTCGGTTACTAATTTCAATAATTTGCCCATTGCTAAAAATTTTTTACTTGTTAATAATCAATAGGTTAATTTATTGATTTGAATTTTTATTACGGATCTTTTCGATAAAGTTTAAATAAGAAGAAAGCGACGTTTTAAGCATATTCTGAACTCCACGACTGGTAATGGTTGCGCCACTTATAGCATCAACAGCATGCGGAGCATTATCTGGTGCGCCGCCTTTCACTACAGCGATTGAGACAAAATTGCCGTTTTCATCGAAAATCTTTTTACCAACAAACTGCTTCTGGAACCATTCTTTAGTTATCTGGGCGCCAAGACCAGGAGTCTCACCTTTATGGTCGAAAGTCACACCATAAATCGTATTCAAATCATCTTCCAAAGCAACATATCCCCAAATCGGTCCCCAAAGCCCTTTACCTCGTACAGGAAAGATGTAATAAGTTTTACCATCTTTTTGTGCAATATAAACAGGCAATAACCTTTGTTTCAAGGGCTTTTGCATCTCCTCTGCGATATTTATCTTAAATGCGTCAACACTATCAATTCTGTCACCGTTGACATTTACAACAAAAGCATCTTTGATATACTTTTTGAATAATTCAGGTGCCTGGTCCCGATCGCATACTAAACCTATGGACTTAAGAATCGACTGCTGCTTTTCTTTGAGAATATTCTGCTGTTGAATTGGCTTAAGCTTTATATAAGTTATCGACAGTCCTAAAGCCACAAGAATAACCATTACCGATGCGTAAATAATTGTATATAAGCTGCTTTGTACGTTTATTTTCATCTGTAAAAGTTTTTTAAAGTTTAAATCATCATAAATTCTGCTGTTTTAAAAACAAAGCCCGTTTCGTACGACTCTTAATATGATAACGCACAACAATATAATCAATCAACGGAGCAAACATGTTCATTAGCAAAATAGCTAACATAACACCTTCCGGATATGCCGGATTTAAAACTCGTATTAAAATAGCCAGAAGTCCTGCAGAAAAACCATAAATCCACTTACCAATCTCGGTATGAGCTGACGAAACAGGATCAGTAACCATGTAAACCATACCAAAAGCAAAACCTCCAAGCAACCAATGCTCCCAAAACGGCAATGCCATATACGGATTAGTGGGTGTAGCTAAAATATTTAACAGCCAACCCATTAAACCACCTCCGACAAAAGCCGAAACAATAATCTTCCAGCTGGCTACTCCTGTGTATATCAAAATCAAAGCACCGATTAAAATCGCCAATGTAGACGTTTCTCCTATAGACCCGGGAATTGTACCTAAAAACATATCTGCAACTGAAAAATGCGAATGAATAGCATGAATCTGCGCTAACGAAGTTGCCTGCGAAAACTGTCCTAATGGAGTTGCGCCTGACATTGCATCTGGCAAATCTGCTATCCACACTTTTTCGCCGGACATGTGACCTGGATACGAGAAAAACAAAAATGCTCTTGCCAATAATGCCGGGTTGAAAATATTATAACCCGTCCCACCAAAAACTTCTTTTCCTACTAAAGTGGCAAAAATAGCTGCCAAACCGACCATCCATAACGGAGTTGTAACAGGAATAATCATCGGTATCAAAAGACCTGTGACCAGATAACCCTCGTTAACCTCCTCATGACGAAGCTGGGCAAAAATAACTTCAACCAGGCCGCCAGCAATGTATGACACTAAAAGCAGTGGAATAAACTTTTCCAGCCCAAACCATACATTTTTCCAGAAATTCGTGTCCAATCCCAGGTATTTGTAATGCAAATAACCTATGTTCCAAATACCAAACAATAATGGCGGCAATAGTGCGATAACGACTGTTATCATTACACGCTTTAAATCTACTGCATCACGGATATGCGACCCCCGGGTTGTTACTCTATTTGGTACATAGAAAAAAGTATCTAAAGCTTCGATAGTTGCCGAGAGAAAGTGCAATTTACCACCAGGTTGCGCTTGTTTATTTAGATTATCGAAAAATTTTCTCAGTCCCATTGCAACAATTTTTTGATTTTTAGATAATTAACCCATTTCTTTGATCATGGTTTGTAAACCTTGCGTAATAATTTGTTGAATATCTATTTTTGAAACACAAACAAATTCACAAAGAGCAAAATCTTCCTCAATTACTTCGTAAATACCGAGAGCTTCCATCTGCTCGACATCATTCGCTAATATGGCTTTCAGTAAAAATTCGGGATAAATCTGCATTGGCAGGACTTTGTCCATACGGCCAGTAATTACGAAAGGCCGCTGCTGCCCGTGCAAATTCGTATCTATAACCCATTCGCGCTTTGGAAACAGCCAGCTTAAAAATGTTCGTGAAGTGGAAAATTTATTTAAGCCAATACCAAGCCAGCCAAGAAATTCGTAATAATTACCCTCTGGTATGACAGTTATCATGTTATCGTAACGACCTAAAAAGCCATTTGCAGAAATTTTCTGGCCAGTAAGCACATTACCGCTAATGTAACGGACATTTTGATTTTTTACCTGTCCGTCTAAAATGCTTTCGACACTGGTTCCTGAAATTACTTTGTAATATTTCGGCTCCAGAACCTCCGAGCCAGCTAATGCGATAATTTTCGTCAAATCAACCCTGCCTGTTTTAAAGAACCGTCCGATGAAAACAACGTCCTGCGGGCTAATGGTCCAGATAATATCGCCTTTTTGTATTGGTGTGAGATGGTGGATTTGAACACCAACATTGCCAGCAGGATGTGGTCCAATGAATTTTGTTTTTTCAACGCCCTGTATTTGGTCAAAAATGTTATTCTCTACTCTACCATCCAGATTAAGAAAAATCTTTGTGTTTGTAATTTTCTTTAGCACATCGACACCTAATTGAAATTCGTCGATGTAATCTTTTAAAGTAAATTGATAATCAGGCGCTAATGGAGCTGAATCGAATGTTGAAATATGTACTGCTAAAGGTTTAGTTTTCGGATCAGCAATAATTCCGTAAGGCCTCTGGATTATTGAAGCCCAAAGTCCGCTTTTTAGCAAAACATCGATTATCTGTTCTGATTCCATGTCATCCAACGGCCTAACATCGAATTGTTCGTATTCTATTGAATCATCGGCTTGAACCACGTATTCCAGAATTCGCCGCCTTTCTCCGCGTCGGATTTCAACGACCTGTCCACTTACAGGAGAAGTGAAAACAATTTCGGGCTTATATTTATCGTAAAAGAGTATGCTTCCTGCTTTGACCCTGTCTCCTACTTTGGCATGCACTCGCGGAGTAACAAACTTATAATCAGACGGTTTAAGCGCATAATATTTTGACAAAGGCAACTGTTCGACCTGTTTTTTCGCTTTTCCTTTTAAATTTATATCTAACCCTCGTTTAATTTTTATCACTCCGGACATAAAGATAGATTTTGGATTCAATCAAAAAGTTTGTTTGTTCAAATCTAATTGATATTTCACTAAAATTAAAACAAAATTTGTTCAAAAATCTCCAAAACGTCGAAACATAATTAACTCATAAACAACAACATACAAATAAAAAATTTTGTACGACAAAAATTTATTTTTTGCAAAACATATCTACTTAGCCAAAAAAATTAATTCCCATGTTATAATAAAACAATATCGTAAAACTATGTTCTAAAACACTTGTCTTTTATGGATAAAGCAAGTATCTGGAACTCAACTTTTTGTACTTCTCTAAATCCTTTTTCCATGACTGACGGATTTGTTTTTCGCTCCACCCTGCTAATATCTGTTTTCTCAATTGATCTGTACCAGCCAATAGGTCAAACCAATGTGGTCGTTTAAAAAACTTTTCGCCCCAGCCTGAGATGTGATAAAAATTTAGCACATATTTCAAAGTAAATCGCACTGTATCAGGTGTTTTACGTAAATCGATGCCATAACAAACCTCGCCCTCATGTATGGGATTCATCTGCATGCCTGGTATATCGTGCGGTATAAAATGAAATTTTCCAAACTTTGGGTCAGGATAACCTACGACCTGAAACGGAAACTGTGTACCACGGCCAACACTAAAGTCAGTTGCTTCGAAAAAACATAACGACGGATAAAGCCTGATTGACAGATAATTGGGCAAGTTAGGAGAAGGTTTAACAGGTAAAATGTATTTTGTCATGTGCGTATAATTTTTTATAGGTATCACGGTTAAATCTAATTTTTTCGAGCAATTAAGCCATCCCTGCCCTTTTATCATTAAAGCCAATTCGCCAGGCGTTAGTCCGTAAACAACTGGAATCGGCAACATACCTACGAATGAGCGAAAATTGGTATCCAGAACAGGTCCATCGACATAATCGCCATTTGGATCTGGACGGTCTAAAACAATGAAAGATTTACCATTACAAGCAGCCGCCCGCATGGAAACAAACATGGTGCTTATATACGTGAAAAACCTTACTCCAACATCCTGCAAATCGTAAATTATAACATCAACGTCCTGCAAATCCTCCTTAGATGGTGCCTTTTTCCGCCCAATCAACGAAACAACAGGGACACCTCTGTAACTCAAATGCTTGCTTGTATAATCGACACCACGGTCTAATGTTCCACGTAAACCATGTTCTGGTGTGAAAATTTTAGTGATTTGTATGCCTAAATCCAATAAAGTATCGACCAATGACCTGTTTTTAACCAATGAAGTCTGATTGACAATTAACGCAACTTTTCGATTTTTTATCAAAGGTAAATATTGTTCCATCTGCTCTGCTCCAACGATAACCCGCTGTGTAGTGTCTGAGCTGCTTTGACCATTACATGATGCGGCAAACACAAAAATTATAAAAATGAAAAATATACGTCTCATTTGCATCGCGTTTAATATTTTTCGGAAATTAAGATATTATTTTATTTTTGTGAAAAACAACCTTGCCCTATGAAAATCGTTTTTCTTGAGGCAGACGCTCTTGGCAAAGACATTGACATTAGCCCACTCAAACAGTTCGGCGAATTAATTGTTTATCCAGACTACCGTCCAGACAAAACACTCGAACGAATTAAAGACGCTGAAATACTTATTGTTAACAAAACCCCTATCGGCGAAAAAGAATTGCAAGCCGCTAAAAACTTAAAACTTATCTGCGTCGCTGCCACTGGTTACAATAATATCGATATCGCAGCCACACTGAAATATAACGTTGTGGCCACAAATGTCAAAGGCTACTCAACGGAAAGCGTTGCTCAGCACGTTTTTGCGCATCTTCTTGCTGTGATGAATAAAGTCTTTGAATATCAGCAGGAAGTCAAAAATTGGCCCAATTCCAATACTTTTACTATAATCACCCACACAATCGAGGAACTTCGCGGCAAAACAATGGGTATAATTGGTTATGGAAACATTGGAAAACGCGTGGCTCAGCTGGCACAAGCATTTAAAATGCGTGTCCTTATTGCCAAACGTCCCGGCGTAAAATATAACGATAATTTTAGAGTAGACCTGGAAACCGTGCTTAAACATAGCGACGTTTTGTCAATACATACGCCTTTAACCGAACAAACAAAAAATTTAATCACACTTCGTGAACTAAAAATGATGAAACCCTCGGCAATACTCATCAATACAGCAAGAGGAGGCATTGTCAACGAACAAGATTTATACACAGCACTTAAACAAAAAATTATCAGCTTTGCTATTGTTGATGTACTAACTCAAGAACCTCCGCCAGAGGACCATATTTTCTACGAACTTGACAATATCCTGCTTACTCCACATATTGCCTGGACATCTCGACAAGCACGGCAAACATTACTAAATGGCATAATTGAGAACATTCAAAAATTCTTGCAAGGTAAAATCGACGAAATTCGACTCACCCGGTAAAAACTAAAAATCCTAAAACATGTTCTTAGAAATCAAAGATTTACGAAAATCATATAACAACGTCGAAGCACTAAAAGGCATATCATTCCAGGTGCCTGAAAACTCAATTTTCGGTCTCTTAGGCCCAAACGGCGCAGGAAAAACCACGTTTATCCGCATTCTCAATCGAATAATAGCTTACGACAGCGGACAAATCCTGTTCAACGGCGAACCTCTTAATAACAAACATGTCAATCAAATTGGCTATTTGCCTGAAGAACGCGGATTATATAAAAAAATGTATGTCGGTGAACAAATAATGTATTTCGCTCAACTCAAAGGTTTAACTAAACAACAGGCTTACAAAAAAGCTCGCGAGCTACTGCAGCACTTTGAAATGCTTGGTTGGTGGAACAAAAAAGTAGAAGAACTTTCCAAAGGCATGCAACAAAAAGTACAATTCGTTATCACAATTATCCACAACCCTGATTTACTGATATTTGACGAACCATTCTCAGGCTTTGACCCAATTAACCAAAAATTACTCAAACAGGAAATTATCAAACTCCAACAACAAGGAAAAACAATCCTGTTCTCTACCCACAACATGGCATCCGTCGAAGAACTGTGCGATTCAATCGTTCTCATCAACAAAGGCCAGATTATCTTACAGGGAAAAATCGACGACATCAAACAGCAATTTAAACAAAACATCTACACAATAAAATTCAAAGAGCGAAACATACAACTACCTGAAAATCAAAGCTTCAACATTATCAACCACAAAGACAACACCTTTACAATTAAAATTCTCCAGGGTACAGCAAACGACCTTCTTAACTACGCTATGCAGTACGGCACGATAATTCTTTTTGAAGAAAAATTACCTACCCTGGACGAAATTTTCATCTCTGCGGTCAAAAACCATAAAACTTCTGACAAATGAAAAAATTTTGGCTCGTACTTCAACGGGAATACATAACAAGAATCCGAAAAAAATCTTTTATCATCATAACTTTCCTGGGTCCAATACTCATGATTGGCTTTTATCTACTTCCTGCATACTTTTCGGTAAAAGCTGAAAAACATAAAACTTACAAAGTCATTTACATCAACAACATTCACGACTTGCAGCTTACTTCTGACAAAAAAGTAAAATTCTTTGACTTATATTCAACCCTAGGCAACAGCTATACCTTTGATAAAATCAAACAATTAGCAATAAAAGGCGATACTACCATTACAAAATTCGATGGACTGTTGGTTATCAACAGCTTAGACACAATTAATTTCTATGTACTTTCGGACAAATCAGTGTCAGTCAGCGATGTTGTTAAAAGCAAACTACAAAACATTATCCAGGCTTACCGCTTAAAAAAACTGGGTATCAATCCGCAACAATTAGCCCAGGTTTTTCAAGCTATTAATTTTCAAAACTTTAAACTAACAGCCAAAGGCGAACAGAAAAACTTATCATGGCTCAAAGCTGCTCTTGGCATGGCTGGAGCTTTGTTGGCATACATGTTCGTATTTATGTACGGTGGCATGGCTCTTCGAAGTGTGATGGAAGAAAAAGTCAATCGTGTCATAGAGCTTATTGTGTCTTCAGTCAAACCATTCCAATTGATGTTTGGTAAGCTAACAGCTATTTTACTCGTGGCATTAACCCAGTTCGTAATCTGGTTGGTGTCTGTTTTGATATTGTTCAAATTATCAGTAATTTTTGTCTCGTCAGCTGCTCCGCCAAAGGCTATCGAACAAATCAATATTGTACTGGCTAATCTAAAGAATTTAAATCTCTGGCTTTGGGTAATAATTTTTCTGTTTTACTTTTTCACTGGTTATTTACTTTACGGAGCTTTATTTGCTGCGATAGGCTCTGCTGTAGATGTCGAAACAGATGCCCAGCAATTTGTCTGGCCGCTCACCTTGCCAATGTTAATTGCAGTTTTTTCGCTTGAGCCGCTCATGTTAAACCCTGACGGCGCTTATGCTTTTTGGTTATCGATAATACCTTTCACTTCTCCTGTGGTTATGATGTTACGAATTAGTTATGGCATTCCGCAGGTTGTACCTATCTGGCAATTAATCCTCTCTATGGTGTTAATGCTGATAACAGTCTGGTTATCAATATGGGCTGCAGGCAAAATATTTAGATTTGGTATTTTATTT